>JAITON010000080.1 GCA_031289935.1 Treponema sp. | reverse complement strand
GCGAGCTCCCTGCCCGTTCCCAGCTTGCCGATTTCCTCGATAAATTCTTCCAGGTTCTCAAAGCGCCGGTACACGCAGGCAAAACGGATATAGGCTACCTTGTCGATGGCATGGAGCTTTTCCAGCACCAGGTTACCGATGGACTGGCTGTCCACCTCGTCGTGTACCTTGGAGAGCATCACCGCCTCGTCCTCAACCGTGTTGATCAGATGCTCAATACTCATCTGGGAGACGGGCCGCTTTTCCATGGCCCGCTGGACCCCCCGTTCTATCTTGGTCCGGTCAAAGGGCTCCCGGCGGCCGTTCCGTTTGATAACCATAAAGGGAATATCCACAATGCGCTCGTAGCTGGTAAAGCGGTAGCCGCAGCCGTTACACTCCCGCCGCCGGCGTATGGCATCGCCATTGGCCAGGGTCCGGGACTCAATCACCTTGTCGTCAAAGGTACCGCAATGGGGGCAGCGCATGATCTCCTCGGCTGGGGCTGAAAGACGCCGGCGGGCGTTCTGCGCGCTGGTTCATCAACCTGCCCCCAGGATACCACGGGCCTGCCACCCGGCGCAATACCTCATTCAGCGTAGGCAAGTACCTACTCAGCGTACACGCCATTGATGATGATGCCGCTCCAGAGGGATGAGTAGGAGTCCAGGCCGCCGACGGCTTCTTCCCAGAGGTTCTGCAAAGCGTATTCCCGGCTGCGGGCCGTGATTCTGCCCCGGGGGTCCATACGCGAAAACAGAGTCTCCCCCCGGGAAAAGGCGATCCGCTGGTTGTCCAGACTGCCGAAGTACCAGGCCCCGTGATCCTCCCGGAGGTTGAAGGAAGGGGGCGCCGCGCCGGCGCCCAGGGCGGGATCCACGGGTATCCAGCCGAAACCCTCGATCCAGAACTCCGCCCAGTAATGGCTCCGGGTGCCGGGATACTGGTCAATCAGGACCCCGGCCACAGGCTGGGCGGCCAGGCCGGAGGCCCGGGCCAGGGCGCAGAAGAGCAACGCCGCCATATAGGGGTCCGCCTGTTTCGTCTCCAGGGCCTCCAGGACGCCTCCTTCCAGGGGGCCGGTCTGGATGGCGGTTTCCCGGCGTATCCACTCGTAGATCCGCTGGGCCTTGAGGTACTTGTTGGTCTCCCGGCCCACAATGGCGGCAGCCTGCTGTCTGACGGCCGCATCCCCCGAAGGGATAAGCTCCGTGGCCAGGGTAAAGGCGCTTTCCAGAGGCGAGAGCGCCGCGCTGCTCCGTATTTGGGAGCTGACGACCGCCGTCTCCACCGCGTAGACATCGACCAGCCAGGCAAGACTGATCCGCTGCGAGGCCCCTGAACCCAGGCCCTGGAGACCGTAGAGGGAAACCCCCTGGTAATTTTCTACCAGAGCGCCGGTCTCCCGGGAGAGGAGCTCCCGTTTCCGCTGGGAGCCGGAAATCACCGGCGTGGGAACCCAGAGATAGAGGGTGTTGGAAGCCGTGGAGGCTTCCCGGACCTGGATATCCACCGAATAGGAGATGGAGTAGCTCCGCTTGTCCCGGTAGGTCCGGGTCCCCGGCCTCCCGGTTACCTCGAAGTATTGGGGGCTGCTCTTGCCCCGGGAGGTCTCCACTTCCAAGGTCCCGCTCTGGGCCCCGTCGGGGACCCGGACCCGGATTTCCCGGTCGCTCCAGAACTCGTAGCCCAGATCGGCCCCGGAGACCTCGACTCGCCCGGGGCCGGAGACTTCCGCCGGGGCCGATGCCGAGGCCCTCGCGGTCCAGGCAAAGTAGACCCCGCTCTCTCCCCGGGATGATCCGAAGTTGCTCCCCTGGATGGTTACCAGGGAACCGGTGGAGCCCGCGAGGGGGCTTACGGAACTGATCCGGGGGCTAACCCCTGCGGCCTCTCCCGCCGCCGGTTCGGGGATGGCCTCGTGGCTGGTAAAAAGGGCTGCGTTGCTTTTTTGCCTGCCCACATACACATAGACCAGGCCGGATTCGTTGAATTCAGGGATCCTGAGGATGATACTCTCGTTCCGCCATTCCAGGTAGGATGGGCTCGTGGGGCTGATCCCCCCAATAGTAACGTAGGATTCCCGTTGTTCCCCGCCGAAATGCTCCCCCTCGATCGTCAGGATATCCCCCACGGCGCCGATCCGCGGGAATATGGAGAGAATCCGTGGCTCCGGCTCCTTACAGGCCGCCAGACACACGAGGGGGATTATCGCGAGCAGCAAGAACCGGCGGGAACTCATGGAGCGCTGGCGCCCTCCGTAACCGGGGGAGTGTAAAGGCTCATGGCCACCGAGATCTCTATCAGGGAACTATCGGCAGGATCCCGGCCCAGGGGGAAAAAATAGATGAGTTCCTCCAGGGCGATGGGGATAGTCTCTATAGTTGTTTGATAATGGACCCCCTGGCCGGGAATTTCCAGCCAGATTTGCCCCTGGGCAACCAGGATATAGGAGCCGTCCTGAGCCCGGTAGGGGGTAAAGCTTACCACCACCACGATATTGCTCCCCATCAACTGGACGCCCACCGGCCGGCCCGGCAGGGTGAGCCGGGAACTGGCGGAGTTCCAGACCTCCCGTTGAACAGGCTCCATGACCCGGGCGGTAATATGGAGCACCAGAACACGGCTCGTTACTTCCGGGAGCATTTCTTCCGGGGATAATTCCTGGGCGGGCAGAACGGCCGCAGCGGCAAAGACCAGAATACTTCCCATCAGAAACGATCTCATGGATTGACGACGCCCCCTGAATAATCGGCGGCTTTAACCAACGCCGGTTTCCCCGCGCTGGTAAAACGGTGGTCCGCCGGCAACTGAATGACCTCCACCGGCCCGGTGGTTTCCCCCAGGTATTGCAGGACCCCGGACATGTCGGAGAAGAGGTAGTCTTCCTTCTCCGGGCTCAGCATCACGGCCAGGGGAATCTCGGCCTCGGCCGGCAATCTCAGATCGCCTACCGGCGATCTGAAGCCGGCCCCACCGGTGGAAGTATAGAGCAGGTTAAAGCCGAAGGCCGCCACCAGGAGGGCCGCCGCCGCCGCGGCCGCCGGGACCGGCACCGCGATAGACCGGCGCCAGACAGAACGCCTCGGGGCATGGTTGCCCTGGCTTGAGGCATGGTTGGCCTGGAGACGGGCCCAGACCCGTTCCGCCGCGCACTCTGGGCCGCCGGCCCCGGGGACGGCGCCGGCGGCCCCGGGGGCAGGCGCCGCAGCCAGGACCGCAGAAAGCCGCCGGTAACGGTCCAGCCGGGCCCGGCAGCCGGAACATTCCCGAAGATGGGCTTCCAGCTTGCCCCGCCAGGGGGAAGGAAGCTCCCCGTCAAGATAAACCGACAAAATCTGGGGATCAGGACACATCCGCACCATCCTTAGGGCTTTGCCCCGCCTGCTTTAAGAACACAGACAAACGCTCCCGGGCCCTGAAAGCGCGGATTTTTACATTCCCCTCGCTGATACCCAGGGCACGGCCTATTTCTTTATAGTTCAACGCGCCATATTCCTTTAAGATTAACACCACCCGCCAATTGTCCGGCAGCTTTTCCAGGGCTTCCCGGATTTCCTCCATCGTTTCTTTCTTTAACAAAGCCTCTTCGCCGGTTTCCGTATCCTGATTTATCTCCCGGAACGCCTTCTGGTAGGCCCGGCGCTCCCGCTCCTTACGCTTGGCGTAATTGATGGAGGCGTTTTTTACCACCCTGATAAGCCAGTACTTAGCCTCGTCGGGGTTAGGAAACACCATATCCTTCTCGAAAAGCCGGAAGAAGGCCCCCTGGCACATATCCTCCGCCGCCTCCGCGCTGCGGGTAATATGGCACGAGACCCTGAAGAGGACCGGGAAAACCGTATCGTAGAGTTTACGAAACTCGGCGGGCCCCATGCTCCCTTCCATACTTATAACAAACCCGGCCCTGAAGCGTTACAGAAGCGCTTCATGACCGCCGCCACACCGTGCCGGCCTTACCGTCTTCCAGAACAACGCCCCGGTCCTTAAGGGCCTCCCGCAGAGCGTCGGCCCGGGCATAATCCCCGGCCTGTTTTGCCGCGGCCCGTTCCGCGATAACCCCCTCGATCTCCCGGTCAAAACCCGGGTCTGCCATGGGCAAGCCCATGGCTTCGGCGGCCTCTTCCGCCAGGCCCAGGCCCAGGACCGTGTCCATGTCGAGGGCCCCCCGGAGCGCCGCCTGAGGATTTACGCCCTTGTCCCGCACCAGGCCCCAGAGTTCCGCCAGGGCCTTGGGCGTGGAAAGGTCCTCGTCCAGGGCCGCGTCAAAGGCCGCCACCCGGGCCGAAGCCCTCAGGCCGTCTGGCGGCGACCTGCGGCCGCCTGGCGGCGCGTCCGGGCCTTCCAGGGCCGCAGAAGCCGCCGCCAGGGCGCGAACACGGTCCCCCAGGGCCTTCCGGGCGTTCCGGGCCCCCTCCAAAGCTTCCCGGGAAAACTGAAGCTGGCTCCGGTAGTGCCCCGAAAGGAGCAGGTAGCGGTAGTCCAGAGCCTCCCAGCCCTCGTCAATCAAGCTCTGGAGGGTGATAAAGCCCCCGCTAGACTTGCTCATCTTACCCTTGTCCATCACCAGGAACTCGTTGTGCAGCCAGTAACGCACCCAGGGATGCTTCCCCGTGGCGGCCTCGCTCTGGGCAATCTCGTTGGTATGGTGGATGGGCACGTGGTCGACCCCCCCGGCGTGGATGTCGAACTGTTCCCCCAGGTACTTGATACTCATGGCCGAACATTCAATATGCCAGCCCGGGTATCCCCTCCCCCAGGGGCTGTCCCACACCAGGGCCTGGTTTTCGAACTTGCTTTTGGTAAACCAGAGCGCAAAATCCTGGGGGTTCCGCTTGTTTTTGTCCAGGCCGGTACGGTTTTGGCCCAGCCCCAGGTCGCCTCCAGGCGACCTGGAGTCGCCGCCAGGCAATCGCAGGTCGCCATAGCGGGGGAACTTGGCAATATCGAAGTAGAGATTCCCCCCGGCCTCGTAGCTAAAACCCCGGGCCTCGATCCTTTTGATCAGATCAATCATCTCGGGGATATGTTCGGTAGCCTTGCAGACCACACCGGGCCGCCGGATATTCATCCGCTCCGTGTCCCTGAAGAAGGCCCTCGTGTAAAGATCCGCCACCTCCAGGACGCTTTCCCCCCGCTGGGCGGCGCTTTTCACCATCTTGTCCTCGCCCTCATCGTTATCCCCCGAAAGATGGCCCACGTCGGTGATATTCATCACATGGAGGAGCTCGTAACCCCGGCGGCGCAGGGTCCTGCCGAGGATATCGTGGACGACATAGGGCCGCAGGTTCCCGATATGAGCGTCGCTGTAAACCGTGGGGCCGCAGCCGTAGAGGCCCACCCGGCCCTGCTCGAGGGGCCTAAAAGTTTCGAGTTTTCTCCCCAGGGTGTTGTACAGGGTAAGCGCCATGAAACCTCCATCTAAACCTTTGTAGCATAAACTGATAAGCCAGGAGCCGGGCAGCGGCAAGCCAACCGGGCCCCTAGCTAGGGGACGATCGCCTGGATCATCGTGCCAAAGGGGCCGGCCTCGCCCTTGCTGTTTTCGTACCGGGCCGCCATGTGGCAGATCTTACCCGAGGCCTCCGGGGGCAGATCGATCAGGTCTTTCTTACGGCGCGTAAAAAACGAGTTGGGCAGATCATTGGCCGTAAGGGGCGGCCCGGAAAGCAGATACGCCCCGCCGGCCAGATGCTGGGCCAGGGGCTTTTTCCCGGTCACCGGCGCGCCCGTTTCCGACAGCCCGTAGTACACGCGGATACCCCGCTCCGTGTCGCCGCCCCCCATATCGGCGGCCAGAAAGAGCTCGAAGCCGAAACTGTGGGGCCCCCAGCGGATAATCTTGATGCCCGGCTGATTGACGGGCCTGGGTATCGGCGTGGGCTTCGTATCCCCGGTCTTGAGACCCAGGGACGCGAAATCCGCGTCGGTCAGCGGGGGTTTAAGGAAGTAATGGGTCTTAAGAAACCGCATCTTCGCCGTCAGGGCCTCAAAAGCCGTCTGACACGCGGCGGTCGACTCCGCCGTCCGGTTCGCGGCCTTGGCGCTGTTGAGCGCGTAGCCCGCGTTTTCGATCAGGGAATTGAGGGCCGTTTCCTCTTCCGGGGGAACGTGCCAGACATCGCCCTTATCCTCCAGCGCCGTGAGCCAGGACCTTGCCATGGCCAATTGGTCTTCCCTTCTTGCGGGGAGCCAATCAGCGTTATGTGCCATATTGCACCTCCATATATTTTTCAAAATGATAGCGCAAAATAAGTTTTTTGTCAAGGGTTTTTTACTTTTTGTTACTTTTCTTCAGCAAGTAAGACCAGATGACTCAGAAGTAAGACCAGATGACTCAGAAGTAAGACCGGATGAGTCAGAAGTAAGACCGGATGGGTCAGAAGTAAGACCGGATGGGTCAGAAGTAAGACCGGATGAGTCAGAAGTAAGACCGGATGAGTCAGAAGTAAGACCGGATGGGTCAGAAGTAAGACCGGATGAGTCAGAAGTAAGACCGGATGGCTCAGAAGTAAGACCGGATGGGTCAGAAGTAAGACCGGATGGGTCAGAAGTAAGACCGGATGGGTCAGAAGTAAGACCGGATGACTTGCGTTCCGCTAGTCGCGGAACGCCCGTAAGACCGGATGACCGCCTGGCCGTTACCGCGTTCAGCCCGTGATGACCCGCTTGGTCTGCCACTTGCCCCGGAGCCAGCGGACCAGGTAGCAGGAACCCCGGCTGAGAAAGTCCGCCCCCATGGCGAGCCACACCCCCAGGGGCCCCATGTCCAGGGCAAACACCAGGATATAGGCCAGGCTCACCCGGACGGTCCACATGGAGATCGTGGCCACGATCATCACGTAACGGGCGTCCCCCGCGGCCCGGAGCGCGCAAGGCAGGGCGAAACTCAGGGGCCAGCCGATCATCATGGAAATACAGTGGATTTGCAGAAAGACCCGGGCGTATTCGTGGGCCTCGGCGCTCAGGCTAAAGAGGCTGATCAGGGGGTCCAGGAAAAGCAGGACGGCCCCGGATATGACCACCAGGGTGATGTAGGTGAGCCGCATGATCCGGGCGGTCTCCTTCCGGGCGGCTCTGAAGTCGGCGGCCCCCACGCACTGGCCCACGATGGTTACCAGGGCCATACCGTAGGCCATACCGGGCTGGAAGGAGAAGGAGTTGATCACCCCGGCGATGGCGTTGCCGGCCATGGCGGCGGTCCCGAAGAGGGGGAAGATGCGCTGGGTCAGCAGCCGGCCGAGCTGGAACATGGAACTCTCCAGCCCTGATGGTATCCCGACGTTGAGGATGTTCCGTATCATGGGCCTGGCCAGGCGGATTCTGAAAAGCCCCCCCAGCGAGAGGGGCCGGCCGTGGCCCCGGTAGAGGAGCGCGGTGGTGAGGGCCGCCGCCGTAACCCGGCAGATGAGCGTGGAGAGGCCCACCCCGAATACCCCGAGCTTGAGGACCAGGAGGAAGAAGGCGTTCCCCCCGATGTTCAGCACGTTGACCAAAAGGGCGATAAGCATGGTGATCCGGCTGTTCCCTACGGCCCGGAACAGGGCGGCGTTGGCATTGTAGACCCCCAGGAAGGGGAAGGACAGGGATGTCAGGAGGAGATAGACTGCCGCGGCCTCCATCACCCCGGCCTCCAGGCTGCCGTAGATCAGGCTGATGAGGGGCCGGCGAAAGGCCAGGGCCGCCAGGGTTATGACCCCCGCGACCAGGACCACCACGTAGATGAGCTGCCTGGCCGCCGCCGAAGCGTTGGCGCTGTCCCGCCGGCCGATATACTGGCTGGCCACTACTGCGCCCCCGGTGCAGAGGGCCGAGAAGGCGATAATCAGCAGGTTGTTGATGTTATCAACGATGTTCACCCCCGAGACCGCGTGCTCCCCCACCATGCTGATCATTACCGTGTCGGCGGCCCCCATGGCTACGGCCAGGAGCTGCTCTATGATAAGGGGCCAGATAAGGCGGAATAGGGCGCGGCCGTTCCAGGTGTCCAGCATGGAGGGCGGGGGGGCCGGTGTTTCGTTGATCAAGATAAAGAGAGTATAGCAGGGGCCCGGGAAAGTTACCAGGGACGGCCCCAGAGAGGCGGCCACTGGGGGCGGCCCTCTGGGGCGGCCCCGAGGGGCGAGCCCTACGCAGCCGCGCTTGTAGAGCCCGCCGCCGCTATCTTCGATACGCTCTGGCGGGGAACTCCAAATGCGGCTGCTCCCGGCTGAGCCGCAGGCTGCGCTCCCCCAGGAACGGCCCCCAGGGACGGCCCCTGGAAACGGCCCCCAGGGGCGGGGCGCAGGGGGGGCGTGTGCCCCGGTCTAATAGTGTAGGACAGAACGGCCTAACCATACCGGCGGCGGCGATATGCCGAATAGGGCGCAGATTGTCGGCGCTATATCATAGATGTTTATATCGCCGGAGATAACCGTACCGGGCGCTATATTCTTTCCATATATAATGAAGGGGATCTGCCGTTCTTCGGTGGTGTTCCCGCCATGGCTTTTGTTTATTCCGCCGTGATCCGCCGAGAGTATAAAAACGGTAGCATCCATCATTCCTTCGTCGATAACCTTTTGCTCTATTTCCCCGATATAACTGTCGAGCCGCGCCAACATGTCATAATAGGCCGGTGTATTGTGCCCTTCGGCATGGCCGGCGTGATCGGCCCCGTCAAAATGGATAAAGGTAAAGGTCAAATCCCTGGAACTGATGCTTGTTATATAATTCGTTATAACCGACAGCGAACCATGATTCGACGAAAGGTCCGGGATACCGCGATTAAAATTCACCACCGACGCCGGGTACAAATCGGCAATGCCGCCCCATTCATAGAGCGCGGCTATATAAATGGCCGGCCGTATCTTCCGCAGCAGCGTGAATATATTCGGGTAGTAGCCGTATTCGTCAATAACGACCGGATCGAAGGTGGGCTTTACCGTGTTTTGCGTGTAGCCGTGCAACGCGGGTGCGCTGCCGTAAAACATGGAAGCCCAGTTCGGAGAGCTTATGCTCGGCATGACGGCCCTCGCGGTAAGCGAATAGGCGCCCCCTGCCATCATACGCTTTATAGTCGGCATATCGGCCCTGGGTAAACTGTAAGACCCCCAGCCGTCAAGCCCGATAAGAAAGACATGGAGCGGCCCGGTAATGGTTTCGGTGACGAAGCTGTTTTTTGCGTAGTCGTATATATCGATTGCTTTTTCCGAACACGCGGCGAGGGACAGTATAGCTGCCGCCGCAATCGTCAGCCGCGTTAGCCGAATTCTTTTCATCATGATTTCATCTCCTTAGTTCTTAAGATACAAGCCAAACCCAACATACGGCTTTGCGGCAAACTTAAAGTATGGGCTGGTAAAGCCGGAAGAATCACCATACCGCGATTGGACGGACGTATAGTGCGAAAAATAGAAGGAAAGAACGCTGCCCGCAGTTGCATACATCAGGCCGCCGATGTTAAAAACAAAGCCCACGTCGGCGCCCAATCCGAGGTTAAGGATACTTTTGTTATACTGTACGGGCCCATGCCGGCTGGGTTCGCCTCGTACAAACAAAGCGTCGCAAGCATATCAAGCCCAAGTCCCAGATTGATTTCAAGGTTATTTTTAATCACGATGTTGTAAGCGGGGCCGACAAG
>JAITON010000069.1 GCA_031289935.1 Treponema sp. | reverse complement strand
CCGTCCCCCCGCCGGACGGCGCATACATGCGCGGCGCAAACCTCCAGTTTGCGCACGCAGGCGGGGCTCGCGGGCTTCCCGGTCTCCCGAAAGGGGGGTCTGGGGGTCTGCGGGAATGTGAACTTTGAAAGCCTCCCGGGTGACCGGGGGGCTTTTTTGTGGGCGCGGGGGAAAGGCGCAGGAGGGCGGCTTTTTGATGAGGCACGCCGTCCTCTTGACTACTCCGGGGGGACTCGTTTACACTATCCGGCAGAGGTAGTCTTGGAGGATAGTATAACCATTGCCTTTGATAGCCGGGAAATCCTTTCCGGGGTATGCGGCGCCAATGATGGCAATCTCAGGGTTCTGGAAGGCTCTTTGGGGGGCCGTATCGCCGCCCGGGGCAATGAAATTCGCTTTGAGGGAACCGGGGAGGGGAGCGTCAAACGGTTTAAGACCCTGGTAGAGGGCCTGGTTACTGCGGTCAGGGCTGGGGAAAGCCCTTCGCCCGATTATGTCCGGGCCTTGGCCGGTATCCGGGGCATGGATGGCGGGCCCGCCGGTGAATATGGGGCCGCCGGGGAAACCGCCCCTGACGAATCCGCCGAAATCGACCCCATGCGGGCCTCCCTGATTCACATTCCCCGGGGCTTTGGCAAGGTCTACCCCCGGGGCCGCAACCAGGCGGACTATATCCAGGGTATGCGCTCTTCGGACATCTGCTTTTGTGTGGGGCCTGCGGGCACCGGCAAGACCTATCTGGCCATTGCCGAAGCGCTGAGCCTGGTCCTCTCCAAGAAGATGCGTAAGCTCGTCCTGACCCGGCCGGTGGTAGAGGCCGGGGAAAGCCTGGGCTTTCTCCCCGGGGACCTGACCCAGAAGATCAACCCTTACCTCCGTCCCCTCTACGATGCCATGGAGGCCCTGATTCCCTTTGAACTTATCCGCCGCATGGAGGATGATCACGTTATCGAGATTGCTCCCCTGGCCTATATGCGGGGCCGGAGTCTCAACAACTGTATGATTATCCTGGACGAGGCCCAGAATACCACCCGGGAGCAGATGAAGATGTTCCTGACCCGGATAGGGCAGGGGGCCCGGGCGGTGATTACCGGGGACACTACCCAGATCGACCTGCCCAAACGGGTCGAGTCGGGGCTGCTCCATGCCGTTGCTATTCTCCCGGCGGTGGAGGGCATCCACTTTGCTTGGCTTCACACGGGAGATGTGGTCCGGAATCCTCTCATCAAAAAGATCATCCAGGCATACGACGAAGAGGAGCGCGCCAAGGACGCCGCGCGGGGAGGCCGCCCGTGAAACCAGGCGTCGAATTCCTGGGCCGGCAGTTTCTCGCGGCCTTTAAGCCCCAAAAGCTCCGCCGTGGACCGGCCATTGCTTCGGCCCTTTCCCTGACCCTTTCTATGGTCTGCATCTTGGCGGATATGGGCCGGAGCAGCTTTGGGGCCAGCGATCTCCGGGAATTCGAGGCCGGCAAGGTGGCGGAACAGGACGTTACGGCGGATTTCTCCGTGTCCTATGTGGACGAGGAGGCCACCGCCCGGCGGCATGAAGAGCTTGCCCGGCAGGTTCCCGCAGTCTTTACCTATTCCGTGGAAAGGGAGGACGCTATGCGGGCCGAATGGGAGAAGTTCAAGGCCCTCTCGGCCCCCTTCTTTGCCGAAACTTCCGGCGATCAAGCGGCCTATATCAATGCGGTGGAGGATGCCTTCCCGGTCTTGCTTTCCCGGGAGAGCCTGGAAAGTCTCTACGCCGATCCGAACCGCCTGCATGTGCTGGAAAACGGTACGGATATCCTGGAATACCTCCTGGAATCGGGGATTTTCGCCCTTCCTCTAACGGGATTGGAGGCCTATAATCCGGACCTGGCGGAACTGCGGCACAACTCTGGCCAGCGGACCGGCCGGGAGCAGATCAATTACAAGCGGATTATTACTCTGGACAATGCCGACGTGGCGGCCGGCCAGTTCGCCCAGTCAAGCGGTTACCCTTCGCCGTGGGCCCGGCTCTTCCCCCTGCTCCGGCCCTTCCTGACCGAGAACGTGTTCTTTTCCCAGGAAATGAGCGAGGAACAGACCGCCGAGATCCTCTCCAAGGCTGAGCCCATGATGAAGTACATTGAGCGGGGGAGTACCATAATCCGCCGGGGCTTTATCATCACCGAGGGGGATATGGAGGCTCTCCAGGCCCTGAGTAATTCCTCCCCTGGTGCGGACCCCAGGATATTCTTCGGTCAGATCATGGTCAGTCTCATGCTCTTTGGCCTTTACCATTTCCTCCTGGGGAAGCGGACCCTGGGCCGGTCGCTCAAGCCTGCGGAAATCTACCTTCTCTGCGCCTTGATTCCCTTCTACCTTTTCTTGGCGGTGATTACCCGGGGCGCGGGCATTGGGGAACTGCCCCAGGCCGTGCTTCTCCCCACAGCCCTGGTGGTGATCCTCCCGGCGATCCTTATCAGCCCCCGTGTGGCTATTATCGTGGGCCTGAGCCTGCCCCTGGCGGCCTTCCTTTCGGGCTCCTTCAATGTATCTTCCTATATTTTTGCCTTGGTTTCGGGCATGACCGCCGCCTGGGTGCTCCGGGGAGCCAAGCGCCGCATGGACCTGGTCATGGCGGGGGTCATGCTGGGAATCGCCAACGGTATCGCCATGGCGGCCATTCTCCTCCTCCAGAGGGGGCCCATCGCAGCCTGGCCTGCGGCCCTCTTCTGGTCGGCCTTTAACGGCCTGGCCTCGGGGATGCTGGTTCTGGGGATTCTCCCGCCGCTCGAAAACGCCATGAATGCGGTAACCACCTTCCGGCTCATTGAGCTTTCGGACCTCAATTCCCCCATATTGAAACGGCTCTTTAACGCTGCGCCGGGGACCTACAGCCACGCCCTCATGGTGGCCAACCTGGCGGAGGCGGCCTGCCAGGAGATCGGCGCCGACCCCCTCCTGGCCCGGGTGGGGGCCTACTATCACGACATCGGCAAGATGGATAATCCCGGTTACTTTGTGGAGAACCAGACCAGCCACAATAAGCACGACGATATCAACCCCCGGCTCTCGGTTACCGTGATCCGCAGCCACGTCAAACTGGGGGTGGAAAAGGCCCGGCAGCTTAGCCTTCCCGGAGAGGTAGTGGATATCATCGCCGAACATCACGGTAATTCAGTGATCAGTTGGTTCTACGACGCAGCCCTCAAAAAGGATCCGTCCATCAATGAAGAGGACTTTTCCTACCCTGGCAATCCGCCCCGGTCCCGGGAATCGGCAGTAGTCATGCTGGCTGACGTTACCGAAGCGGCAGTCCGGACCCTGAAAAAGCCCTCGGCATCCAGGCTGGAAAAGTATATCCAGGAACTGATCATGGGCAAGGTAGAGCACGGCCAACTGACTGAATCGGAGCTCACCTTTCGGGACCTGGAAACTATCAAACAGGCCTTTGTCCGGGTATTGGCGGGCCACTACCATTCCCGAATAGAATACCCCCGGTCGAGTCCGGCCACGGAGAGCGTTCCATGAACCGGGTGAATATCCGCGCCGAAGAGGTACCCCTCCCTGCCTGGGCCGGGGCCATGGAGTGTTTCCTTCAAAAGGTCTTGTCTTCCCTTCAAAAGGATAACTGGGAGCTTTCGGTGCTCCTCTGCCAAGATGTTTTCATGCGAAAACTCAACGCCGAATACCGTAACCGGGACGAGTCTACCGATGTGCTCTCCTTCAGTCTGGGGGAAATGGTTCAGGATGGGGACGGGGTGGAGCGCTGGCTCCCTGGCGACATCGTCATATCCCTGGAAACCCTGGCGGAAAACGCCCGGTACTTTAAGACCAGCGAGGATGAGGAGTTGCGCCGGCTTCTCGTTCACGGTATTCTGCATCTGGACGGCTTTGACCATGTAAGTAACGATCCTCTGGAGCCCATGCTGGCCCGGCAGGAAGCCATATTAGCACAATTTGGAGGTGAACGCATCTATGGGGATAATTGACTCCCTTTTCAAAAAGGGGGAGCGCGGTAAGGAACTGCGCCAAAAGGTCTACGACTCCCTCGAAACGGAGCAGCGGGAGATGATCAAGGGGGTGATGGAGCTTCCGGACACCACCGTCAAGGAGGTGATGGTCCCCCGGACCGACACGGTTTTCCTGGCCGCCGATCTTGGCCGGGATGAACTGCTCCAGGTGGTCTGTGAAAGCGGTCATTCCCGGTTCCCGGTTTATACGGACACCATCGACCACGTCATCGGTATCCTCTACGTTAAGGATATCCTTCAGTGCCTCCACCGGAACGATGCCATCGATATCCCCAGCCTGGTCCGCAAGCCCTTCTTCGTTCCCCTGAGCAAGCATATCAACGAACTGCTCCGGGAACTCAGGCGGAAGCGGGTCCATATCGCTGTGGTGGTGGACGAGTACGGCGGCGTGGCGGGTATCGTCTGCATGGAGGATATCCTTGAGGAGATCATCGGGGACATACAGGACGAATTTGACAACGAGCCCGAGGACGTGCTCAAGCTGGGGGAGGGCGCCTGGCTCTGCGATGCCCGGGTGAATCTGGAAGACCTGGCCGAGGAGACCGGCCTTATCCTTCCGGTGGAGGATTTTGACACCCTGGGGGGCTTTGTCTTTGACCTCCTGGGCAAAATTCCGGTAAAATATGAAAAGGCCGTCTACCAGAACTGTGACTTTATCGTCCAGGACATGGAGGGTCACAAGATTAATACCGTAAAAATTGTGATGCACAAGATACGTGATTAGGTTTACGGCCTAAGCCTGATGAGGGGAGGGGTGATTTGAAAGTTAAGGTCTTGGGGGCGGCTGTTGTTTTGCTCCTGGCTGCTCTTTTGCTGATTTCTCAAGGGTATCTTTCCGCCCAGGGCCTGAGCGCCCAGGGCTGGTTTGAGCAGGGACAGACCCTTATGGTGGACGGGGACTGGTACGCTGCGGCCGAGTCCTTTCTGGAATGCCTCCGTTTGAATCCTGCCCATGCCGGGGGAACCGCAGCTCTGGCAGAGTGTTACTACGAGCTGGGCGAATACGACCAGGCTCTGAGCTGGGTCCGCAGGGCCCGGACCCTATCCCGGAGCAGCACGGATTTGGCAAATTTAGAGGCGGTGATCCTCATCGCCCTGGGCCGCCTGGATGAGGCTTCCACGATTATCGGCCAGGTATTAGTCCGGGAACCCTACAACCGGGACGCCCTCTTTGCGGCTGCGGAACTGGACATTGCCCGGGGTCTTACCGGCGACGCCCTGAGCCGCTACCAGGAGGTGGTACGCCGCTATCCCGATGACCGGCGGGTCCTCCTCTCCCTGGCTCTGACCCTGGGGGCCCTGGGGGAAAACGCCCGGGCCCAGACCTACATCGACTCGGCCCTGATCCTCCACCCCGGAGATTACCGGGTCTACTACTACGCCGCCTATCTGGCCGCCCAGGGGGGCCGTCTTCTGGAAGCCCAGAACTATGCCCGGCAATGCCTCAACCTCAGACCCGGCTACGTCCCCGCCCGGTCCCTCCTGGCCTCTCTGTTCTATCGTTCTGGCCAATACGAGGATGCCGCCGCCCTGACCGATGCCCTCATCGCTGCGGACCGGAATGACGTGCAGGCATGGTACCTCAAAGGTATGGCGTATATCAAACTGGGCCGCCACCAGGATGCCCTGACCATTCTGGCCACCGCCTGCGCCATCAATCCTGATGATGAATTTGTCCGGGCCGCCCTGGAAGAGGAGCTTATCACCGTTACGGCCCTGGAGGATCCCCGGCGAGCTCGCTGGGCGTCCTGGCACTTTAGCCGTGCCCGGGACTACCGGACCCGGAATCTAGCGGACCAGGCCCTGTTCGAGTATCGCCGGGGACTCAGGCTCAACCCCTACGCCACAGACCGCCGGGAATATGCGGAACTCCTGAGGATGCAGGGCTATCCCGCCCGCTACCTGGAGGAGCTCAAGTTCCTCCAGACCCTGGGGCCGGTGGACCGGACCGTGACTGATGCCGTGGAGGCCTACGAGGCTAGCCTGGCCGACTCCCTGCCCCGGCGCTGGGACCTGGACCCCCTGGAGGCCGGGGAACGGCACTGGAAGCTGGCGGTCTTTGCTCTGGCAGGACAATCCGCCTTTTATCATGTGGATTCCGGCAGCGTGGCTGCGGCCCTGGTCCGGGATATCCTTGCCCAGAGCCGGGACATTGAGGCCCTGGCCCTGGAACTTTCCCAGGCATCCTTTTCCCAGGCCTATCGTCTGGCCCGGGAGGCCGGGGCCGATTACTTCATGCTTATCTCCGCCCAGGAGAACGAGCGGGACCTCTCCCTCAAGGCCGAGCTCTTTGTGGGCCGCACCGCTTCCCCGGCCCTGACGCTCTCGGTGTACCGGTCCGGCCTGGACCGGCTCAGGAACGCTTCCCGGGGGATTATTGATCAACTGATTCTGCCCCAACGGGGGGCGCTGCTCCAGCGCCGCGCTTCCCAGGGGATTATCGACCGGGGCCGTTCCGGGGGGCTTGCCACGGGACAGGTCTTTGATGTGGTCAAAAAGGGCCGTGCCACGGTTCTGAACGAAGGTATCGGCCTTTTCTATGCTCCCGCCGACGTGGTAGGGAGCTTTACCCTGACCCAGGTTGACGAGGACTTTAGCCTGGGGACCCTGGCCCGGAGCGGCTACCAGGACCGTATCGAGACCGGCGATGAACTCATCTTACGGGCCGACCCCGCCGCCGCGTCTCCCCCGGCCGCCGAACCCACGGTCAACCCCGAGCTCCGGGATCTCCTGCGGACCCTCCGCTAGATTTTCCCCTGGCCTCCTCGTATGCGGCGTAGATATCCTCCAGGTGGCCGTAATTCCGGGCCTGGTTCAGGAGCTCCCGGGCCTCAATGTAGGGCTTGGCGCTCCGGTAGAAGCGCCCCCGTTCCCGGTTGGCGGTCTTGATGAGCCGGTTCTTCTCCCGGAGCTGGGCGCCGGTCTCCTCGGGCAGCTCGTAGAGCTCTTCCAGCGCCGCGTAGTCAAACTCGGTAACGGTTCCTCCGGGGTAAAATCTGTTGATGGCCTTCGCCGCCCGCCGCCGCTCCCGGTAATGATTCATTGCCAGGCGCCGGATATTCCGTTCCGTCTTGGTCCCCCCCCCCGGCATGGCAGCCGCTTCACGGCCTGGGCCGCGAGCGGCGCCCTCGAACCGGTAGAGCCCTGCAAGACCCCCCTCGCAGAGTTCCCGGGCCAGCTTCAGGGAAAACAGCACATCCCCCCGGGAGAACTTCTCAAGCTCATCAATAACATAATGGGCGTTCCATTTGTCCTCTTCCCGGAGCCGCGCCTCGTAGCGTGTCTTGCGTTCTGCCCGGCCGCCCCGAAAGACCTTCATCCGCCGGATCTTTTTCAGGCTTGCAAGCCCCGCCGCGTCAAGGGGCTTCCCGCCGGTGGCCGCGTAATCGGCCTTGGCCTGCTTGATGATCGCCACCCCTTCGACCAGGACATCGTCTTGAAGGACCTTGTTGCCATAGTCCTCGAACATGGCCCGGATCTTGAGCGCCCGGATCATGCCCCGCTGCTTGTCCTCCGTAAGATCGTAGAAGAAGAAGGGGATCAGGTTCATTACCGCGCCGATGGTAGAGGCCACAATCAGTATCTCAAAGAGACCGTTCCTGATAGCCGTGTCGTAGAGCACATTGTAATCATCAACGAGACCCCGGAGCCGGTAGAGCTGGGGGATCACCATACCGGTCCCCATGCCGATGACGCTCCCCAGGATTACGCCGATACTGAACATACCGTCCAGGCGCTTCCCCGAAAGGTACTGCTGCTCGTCCCGGATATCGGCATTCATGGAAGGGGAAACCGTGTCAAAGTAAGTCATCGCCGCCTTATTGACAAAGAGGAAGAACATGAGCCAGAAAAAGTTCTGGTAACAGAGCAGGAGGGCCGCCAGGAAGAAGATATTGAGCGCATTGGTACCGATGATGATGGCCCGCTTCCCCAGGTACTTGGTCAAGAGAGGCGTGGTCCAGAGGGGGATAAGGGCGGAGGAGCCCAGGATCAGGGTCATGACGCCGTACATGGACATGGAGCCTATCCTGCCGTACTCGAAGGACCAGAGGAAGAGCACCGCCGTGGCCCCCTCCAGGAAACCGATCCAGCCCGCGACGGAGCTAACCCAGAAGTTCTTGCTCTTGGCGATGGCCTTGATGGAATCCCAGAGCCCTACCTGGGCGTAGTGGGACCGGCCCACCACGATCCGCTCCCGGGTACCCCGGTAGGCGAAGCGTGTCAGGAAGATCCCCGCCAGGCAGAAAGCCGGGTAGATGTAGCGGTAGGTACGGATGTCGGTCATGCCGTTAAACTTGGCCGCGTCCACGATGATCGGGATGAACATATTGCTGATCGTGGGCGACCAGGACCAGATAATCGTACTCACCGCCACCACCAGGGTCCGCTCCTGGGTATCGGAGGACATAACCCGGGCGAGGTTATGGTAGGATTCAAAGAAGAAGGGGTGGGTAAACTGAATAAGCTGAAAGATGATGAGGACGCTCACAAACTTCTGCCAGTAGACCATGTGCTCGTAGGGCAGCCACACCAGGAGCAGGGAAAACAGCACCGTGGGCAGACCCATGAACTTTATGTAGGGCCGGAACTTCCCCATCTTGTTCCGGGTATTGTCGATGATAAAGCCCCGCAGGGTCACAAGCCCAAAGCCGATAATGGTACTGATGATGTTCATCCACTGCAAATCCACCGGTGTGATACCGATGGTATTACCGATCAGGGTGTTGCCCGCCGCCAGGGAGATAGACCCGGAGACAGCCACCGCAAAGTAGAGGCCGAAGCCCCCCGCGCCGTAGGCAGCCATCTCACGGTAGGGTACGGACTTACCCGCCGGGGGTGTATTCCAGTGCTGCCGGATCCGGCCGATAGCCGCCGACGCTCTTGTTATAGAATTCATAGGAGATTCGCTCCGTTGGACGCGATGAGGTCCCGGTACCAGTAGTAGGAGTCCTTGCAGGTCCTTTTCTGGGTCCGGTAATCCACATACACGAGACCGAAACGCTGATCATAGCCCTTGGCCCACTCAAAGTTGTCCATGATAGACCAGTAGGTGTAGCCCATGACCGGGAAGCCCGCATCCACGGCCCGCCGGAGCTCCCGCAGGTAGCGGTGCAGGTAGTCGATCCGCTGAGGGTCGTGGACCTGGCCGTCCAGCATAACCCAGTCGTTACTGCCCATACCGTTTTCCGTGATCAGGAGGGGCAGCTTGTAACGTTCCGTCAGGAACTTGGCCCCCCAGTAGAGCGCTTCCGGGACAACCGGCCAATCCATCGATGTCCGGGGCGACCCCTGGTAACGGGTAGAATCGTAGGCCGAGCCCGGTACCGGGAGGCCCACAGCGTGGTAGAGGTTAAAGCCGAAAAAGTCCAGAGGCTGGTGTATCTGCGCCAGTTCTCCGGGGCTAAACAGCTCCTTAACCCCCAGCCGCCGGCACACGTCTTCGGGGAAGCTCCCCAGATAAGGCGCGTCGCACCACCAGGCAATGGAAAAGCTCCCCCCCAGGGCGCTAAAGCAGAGCTGCCGGGCCTCCTCAACGGCCGCGGGGCTCTCGTCCCGGGGCATATAGAGGCTGCCCGTGGGAGCCATCCCGATATGGGGGGTCTGCTGCGCGTTACGGCGGATCTCCTGTACCGCCCGGCCGTGGGCCAGGAGGACATTCCGGGTAACCGCCGGGAGGCTTTCCGGCTCTTGCTGGAAGGGCGCGTGCTCCCCCACCTCGTAACCCAGGCCGGCGAAACACTGAGGCTCGTTCAGGGTCATCCAGTAGCGCACCCGGCCCGAAAGGGCCCTGGTAACCACCTCCACGTAGCCGGCGAACCATTCTATAATCGCAGGGTTCTTCCAGCCCCCCTGCTGGTGGAGGGCGTAGGGGAGGTTCCAGTGGAAAAGGGTTACCATGGGCTCAATCCCCGCCGCCCCCAGCTCGTCCACCAGGGCGCGGTAGAAATCGAGGCCCTTTTCGTTCACCCGGCCCGTGCCGTCGGGCATAACCCGGGGCCAGCTCACGGAGAAACGGTAATGTTTGAGCCCCAGATCCTTCATCAAGGCCACATCTTCCTTATAATGATGATAGTGATCGCAGGCCGTGTTCCCGTTCTCGTTATGGGCCACCCGCCCCCCGGCCAGGGCGTCCCAGATACCCAGGCCCTTGCCGTCCTCCAGGTAGGCCCCCTCCACTTGATGGGCCGCCGAGGCGGCGCCCCAAAAAAAGTCCTTTGGAAATCCCATACGCTTCGCTCCTTAATCACTGCGCTAATCAGCGCGATCTCTTGGCTTCGTCTCTCTTAGCTTCGTCCCAGAAACGGTTCATATCGTCTAAGTTCTCCGGTATCATCTCCCGGCCTGTTTCCTTCATCCGCGCTTCCACGCGGCCGAAGCGTTTAACGAACTTGGCGTTGGTCCCCTGGAGGGCCACCGAGGGCTCGACCCCCAGGTAGCGGCAGAGGTTCACCGCCGAGAAGAGGAGGTCCCCCAGCTCTTCCTCCAGGCAATCTGGCTTGTCCAGGCAAGCTGGCTTGTCCAGACAAGCCCGAACTTCCCCCAGCTCCTCTTGCAGCTTATCTATAACCCCGGCCAGGACCGGCCAGTCGAAACCCGCCTTGGCGGCCTTCTTCTGGAGCTTCCAGGCGCGGTCCATGGGGGGCAGCCCTTGGGAAACCCCGTCCAGGATAGCGTCTTTGGGCTTCCGCCCCTCTTCTTCCACCTTGATACGGGCCCAGTTTTCCAGCACCTCGGCGCTGTCCTTAACCTGTACCTCGCCGAATACATGGGGATGCCGCCGCACGAGTTTATCCCCCAGGGAATCGAGGGTTTCGGCCACCGTAAAGAGCCCCTGCTGCTCGTGCATGTAGGCGATCATGGTTACCAGGAGCAGGATATCCCCCAGCTCTTCCTGGATATGGGCAGGGTTCCCCTCGTCGATAGCCTCCAAGGCCTCGTAGGTTTCCTCCACCAGGTCTCCCCGCAGGCTGGCCGGGCTCTGTTCCAGGTCCCAGGGACAGCCCCCGGGCCCCCGGAGCCGCGCGATAATCCCGTAAAGCCGCTCAAACGCGGCCGCTGCCTCTTTCATAAGGAGAGGATACC
>JAITON010000026.1 GCA_031289935.1 Treponema sp. | reverse complement strand
AAACTGCAACGTTGCTTTGTTCAGAACTTTGTGTCTTCAACATGGCGTAAGTGTATCCCTTCTTTATAATATTGTCAAGTCTTTTTTAAGCTTTTCGAAAAAAAAACGTCAAAAAACGTGAAATTCCCGGAAAAAACGAGGGGTATTCCCCGCATCATGGTCTAATCGTGTAGTTTGCCAGCAAACTACACCGCCATCCTACCGGATGGCGCACCCTTGACAAAAAATGCAAAGCACGCTATACTTAAACCTGGTATGAAGACATGCATTCAGAAATTACGCAAAAGCTTAGGGCTATCCCAGGAGGATCTGGCCCTGGCGGTGGGCGTTACCCGGCAGACCATTACCTCGCTGGAATGCGAGAAGTACACGGCCTCCCTGGAGCTGGCCTATCGTATCGCCCAATTCTTCAATACAACTATTGAGGATGTCTTTGTTTTTTCGACAACCGGGGAAGCGCTGGATAAGGTCAGTTAGTAGCGCACAAATAGAAGGATGGTATGCGATGACTCAATCTCTAGAAGATTATCTTGAAATGGTCAGCTTCCTTGCCGACGAGGGCCCGGTCCGGGTTACGAATATCGCGGCCCGGCTGGGAGTGTCCAAGCCTTCGGTACTCAGGGCCCTCAAAACCCTGGAGGAACAGGGCCTCTTGACCCATGAACGCTACCAGGGGGTGGTTCTTTCCGAGCGGGGAGAGACCGCCTCGGCGGATATCCGGGGAAGGCACTGGGCTCTGACCTCCTTCCTGACCGATGTGGTGGGGGTCGGCCCGGTGGCTGCGGAAAAAGACGCCTGCCAGATGGAACATTTCCTCTCCCCGGAAACGCTGCAAAAGATGAAGGCCATGATTCCCGAAGAAGCCGTCTCCGGCGGGCGGGCTTCCCCGAGGGGGAGCCGGCAAGCTTAGCAGGCTCCCGGGCGCCGCCCTGCCAGGGCCTCCCGGTTGAGCTTCTTCAGATTGGACAGAACGGCCGCAAACAGGGGCGCCGCCGCACCGAGCCAGGCCAGGGGTGAGGCCCAGCAGACCCCGGTAAAGCCGAAGTATTGGGCCAGAAAGATACCGGCCAGCATCCGCATCACCAGCTCCATGATGCCGGCCACCGTGGGAACCAGGCTGTTCCCCAGGCCCTGGAGACTCTGGCGGCAGACGAAGAGGATCGCCAAAATGATGTAGCAGCTCCCGTTGATCATGAGGTAGGTGTGGGCCAGGCCGGTAACTGTCGTATCCCCCTCCACAAAGATGGCCGCCAGGTTGTGGCCGAACAAAAAGAAGAGGACCCCTATGACGATACTAAAGGAACCCGATATGGCCAGGCACTGGAAAAGGCCCTTGCGGATGCGGTCGATCTTCCGGGCCCCATAGTTCTGGGCCACATAGGTGGTCATGGCCGCGCCGAAGGAACTCATGGGCAGGGTGGCGATCTGGTCGATTTTGGAGGCCGCGGTAAAGGCCGCCACCGCCAGGGTCCCCAGACCGTTCAGGGCGAACTGTACCACCAGGGCCCCGATGGCGATGAGGCTCATCTGGAAGCCCATGGGCAGGGCTACCCGGATATGGACCCAGAACTCAGCCCGGTCCAGCTTCCAGTCCTCCCGCCGGATATGCAGGATGGGTATCTTCTTCAATATTACTGGGATACAGAGGAGCCCTGCGATAAGCTGGGCAATCACCGTGGCGTAGGCCGCCCCCTGAACGCCACGCTTAAAGACCAAAATAAAGAGGAAATCCAGGGCAATGTTGATTAGGCAGGCGGCCACCAGGATGACCAGGGGGGTATGGCTATCCCCCACGGCCCGCATCACATTGGAGAGCATGTTGAAGAGTACTATGGCCGGAATCCCGGCAAAGATATACACGATGTAGGAATAGGCCTGGTCGATAATGTCCGCCGGGGTACGGAGGAGCTCCAGGAGGGGCCGGGTTAGGGCCACGCTGATAATCATCATAACCAGGGCCGCCAGGATGTCGAGGATGATGGAGGCCGCGAAGCTCCGGCGGACCCCCGCCTCGTCTCCCGCGCCGAAGCGCTGGGAAGTGATAATGGAGGTTCCCTGGGTAAAGCCCATGATAAAGCCCAGAATGAAGAAGTTAAGGCTTCCCGTAGACCCCACCGCCGCCAGAGCGCCCACTCCCAGAGTACGGCCCACGATGAAGGTGTCGGCCATGGCATAGAACTGCTGGAACAGGTTTCCGATGATCAGAGGCAGGGCAAAGGACAGGATAAGCTGCGCAGGGTTGCCCACGGTTAGGTTCTTGGTCATTAATTCCTCAATGTCTCGCCTCTCAAAATATCGAAAACCCGGCCTCCCGGCAAGGGGCCCCTCAATTTGACGAAACGCTGTAATGGTTGTATACTATATTAATATGAAGATTACCGATCCACGGGTTGATGAAAACCTGAAAGAAATGTGTCTGGCCCTGGCCCAGAGCTCCAGCCAGGACCTTATCGAAGCCTTTTTCCACAGCCTCATGACCCCCGCAGAAATCGCCGATATTGCCGGTCGCTGGGCACTGGTCAAGGCCCTGAAACAGGGTATGCGCCAGCGGGACATAGCGGAGAACCTGGGACTTTCCCTCTGCAAAATTACCCGGGGTTCCCGGGAACTCAAGAAGCCCGACGCCCCCTTCTTGCAGATGCTCCAATTATTAGAAAGAAAATAGAACCAGGCACTGGACATAATTTTAAGTTTATGGTATGGTTTCGTAGCTTGGTTGTTTCTTCCCCGTTGAGACGGCTGAGGTGATGTAGGAGGTCAGTTGGCGGATAAGGATTTGCGGATAAACGAACAAATTCGGGTGCGGGAGGTCCGCCTCATCATGGATGGGGGGGAGCAGCAGGTGTTGTCTGCCTTCGAAGCCCTGAATATGGCCCGGGAACAGGGTCTGGACCTGGTGGAGGTCGCTCCCACAGCGAACCCGCCGGTGGTCAAGATCATGGACTACGGCAAGTATAAGTTCGAGAACGAGAAAAAGGTCCGGGACTCTAAAAAAAAGCAAAAGTTGCTTAAATTGAAAGAAATCCGGATGCAGCCCAAGATCGACGACCACGACCTGGACTTCAAGTCCAAGCACGTTAAGGAATTCCTCGGCGAAGGCAACAAGGTCAAAGTGACGATTCGTTTCCGGGGACGGGAACTGGCTCATACCGAGCTGGGGCTGGATGTGCTCAAGGACGTGTTAAAACGTATCGAAGGGGAATATGTAATGGACAAACCCCCGGCTATGGAAGGCCGGTTTATGTCCATGATACTGAGTCCCAAAAACAAGAAATGAGGTAGTTTATGCCAAAGATGAAAACGAAGAAGAGCGCCGCCAAGCGCTATTCCTTTACCGGGTCCGGTAAGGTGAAGTACAAGAAGCAGAATCTCCGCCATATTCTGACCAAGAAGTCGGCCAAACGGAAGCGGCACCTGCGGCACGCCGGGATTTTGTCCAAGGATAACACAGCGGCCATAAAAAAAACGCTCCTACCCTACGGGTAAGCGCGAGACTTAATTAAGAGGAGTACATTATGTCAAGAGCAATAGACGGTTCCAAACGAAAGAACCATCGCAAAAAAATACTCAAACAGGCGAAGGGTTACTGGGGCCGCCGTCACTCGAACTATAAGGTCGCCAAAGACGCAGTCACCAAAGGCCTGTTTTACGCCTACCGGGACCGCCGGGACCGCAAAGCCGATTTCCGCCGGATATGGATCATTCGGATCAACGCGGCCTGCCGGGCCGAGGAGATTTCCTATTCCCGCTTCGTGGCGGGCCTCGCCAAGGCCGGGATCGAAATCGACCGGAAGGCCCTGGCTTGGTTAGCCGTGGAAGACGCCCCGGCCTTTAAGGCGGTGGCGGAACAGGCCAAGGCTGCCTTGGCTGCGGAGGCCTAATCATGGTGACCCTTGAGCAGGTAAAGTTACTGGAGGCCAGGGTTGCCAAGGCGATTGAGTTCGTAAACCGGATTATCGGGGAAAACGACCTCCTCAAGGGAAAGCTTGATTTCTGCCAGCAACGGATTGATGAGCTTGAATCCTTGGTGGAACAGTTCAAGGCTGAGCAGGGCCGCATTGAAGAAGGCATTGTGTCGGCTCTGGACCGGCTGAGCCGCTTCGAGCAGGCCGTGATCCCTGAGGGGGTCAGGCTGGAGCCAGCTTCGGAAGTCACCCCTACACCGGCGCTCCCAAAAGAGAACCCTCTGGAAAAGTCTGAAGCAGAGGAAGTTGATATTTCCCTCATTCTGGAGGGAGAAAGCGCCGACGATGATCCCGAAGAACCGGCCTTTTCGGCCTTTCGGGATACTCCGGTGGAAGCCCCTGCCGATGCAGTCGAAGAGTCTAGCGGCGTGGACTTGGACGAAGAGCTGAGAGATCCGGAATTTCCCGACTTCGCCAAGGTCGCTTCCGGCGATGGAACCGGGGATTCAGACGATCCCGATGTTTTCGGGAACAGTGAACTGGACATCTTCTAAAAAAGCACTTATTTATGCAACCGAGCATAAATAAAGGAGCGTTTGTGCCCAAGAGCAGGTTTCGGATTGATATATTGGGAACGTCCCTGTCTATTGCCGCTGATGAAGACCCGGCATATCTGAAAAGCCTCCTGAATCGTTACCAGATGGCTCTGGAAAATACCCGCAAACTCACTAGCCTCACGGATCCCCTGAATTTGGCCGTGCTCACGGGTTTTTTGCTCTGTGACGATATCCAGAAGCTCCAGGCCCGGCGCGGCGATACGGAATCGGACGAGGCGGAACGGATTACCCTGGACCTGATCAGCCGGATTGACGCGGCTTTGGAAAAGCCCAATGCGGCGCCTTTTTAAGCTGGACAATCCTGTAAAACACTACGACTGGGGTTCGCCCCGCTGGATCCCCGGGCTTCTGGGCCGGGACAATCCCTCGGGAGAGCCTTGGGCGGAACTCTGGATGGGGGTCCATCCTAGCGGCCCCTCGACCATAAATGCCGGGAGTCAACGACTGGGACTGCCGGAACTCATCGGCGGTGGGCCGGCTCAGTACTTAGGGCCCGATCTCTACCGGCGTTACGGCGGCCTCCCCTACCTCTTCAAACTTCTGGCCGCAGAAAAGCCTCTCTCCATACAGGCCCACCCCAACCTGGAACAGGCCCGTGAAGGCTGGAAAAGGGAAAACCGCCTGGGTATCCCCCTGGACGCGCCAGAGCGGAACTACAGAGACCCCAATCACAAGCCCGAGATTATCGCCGCCCTGACGCCCTTCCTGGCCATGTGCGGCTTCAGGCAGCCCGTGGAAATTGATTTTCTCCTGGGAGCCTTGGCTTCGGGAGCTCGCCGAAAGGCCGCCGAAGCTATTATCCTGTTGCGAGCCGTCCTGGAATCTTCTTCGGGGACGGGCCTCCGGGAATTTATCGCCACTCTTTTTGGTCTGGACCGGGAAACCATCGGGGAAATTGGTGCGCATATCCTGCATCAGGCCCCTGCCCCGGAAAGGGCGCTTCTATGGAAAACCGCAGCCCGCTTTGCCAGGGACTATCCCGGAGACCCGGGGCTCCTGGCACCCCTCTACCTCAACCTCTTAAGCCTTAAGCCCGGGGAGGGGGTCTTTCTCCCCGCAGGAATTCTCCACGCCTATATTGAGGGCCTGGGAGTGGAGCTCATGGCCAATTCGAACAATGTGCTCCGGGGAGGGCTTACCAGCAAGCACCTGGACCCGAAGGAACTCTTCCGGGTCCTGCGCTTCGAACCCTTCCTGCCGGAGATTCTGGGACAGACCGCCGGAGACGCGCCAGAGGGATACTACCAATATCCAACCACCGCCGGGGAATTTTCGCTTTCGAAAATACAGGGGGGGAAATCTCCGGTAACGATTCCCGGGGAAGGTCCCTTCATCGCGCTTGTGGTCAGAGGCCGGGCAGTCCTCACCGTTCCCGGTGACGGGGGAAGGGAAACCCTGGTGCTTGACCGGGGAGAAAGCGCCTTTATCGCTTGGGGGAAATATCCCCTATCAGCCGGCACCACTCACGAGGGCGATACCGGAGACTATAGCCTCTTTATCGCCGGTCCCGGAACAATACCGTGAAAATCCTTGTAGACGCCGATTCCTGCCCTCGGCCTGCACGTGAACTGGTACTTAAGACCGCAACCCGGCGGGAGATCCGGGCGATCTTCGCGGCCAACCGGAAAATTCCCGGCATCGGGAGCGGCTTGGCGGAAATGCTGGTCTGCCCCACCAGTGAGGGGGCTGCGGATAACCGTATCGTGGAACTGGCCGAACCTGGGGACTTGGCGCTGACCCGGGATATTCCGCTTGCAGCCCGGCTCGTGGAGGCCCGTATCCGCGTCCTGGACGATCGTGGCCGGGTCTATAGCCTCGAAAACATCCGGGAGCGGCTCTCCCTTAGAAACTTCATGGTGGACTTGGCGGAAAGCGGCTTGGGCATGGAGCGTAGCGCCCTCTACGGCAGGAACGAACTCAGGAACTTCGCCAACGCCCTGGACCGGGAAATCACCCGCCTTCTCCGCTAAAAAAGCCCCGGGGAAAGGAGTAGCCCCGGGGCACGCACAAAGGAAAAAAGGAATAGAAACTCGGTTAACCTTCTGGGGGTATCCCCCATCGCATTAACACTTATCTTTACAACAATTTCCCGGTTCAAAGGTAACAGCCAAGGCTCAGTTTTTTTTCCACGCCGCAACAACCTGCTCGTAGGCTGCGATGGTGGCCCTCAGGCTGATCTCCTGTACCTCCCCTCGACCGCCCCAGTCAGCGCCTTCCATGTGATAGAGATAGGTCAGAGTCCCTTCCAACTCCGCAATCGAAAAGCCGCTCTCCCACTCCCGCCGGCGTTCCAAGCCCCGCAGTTCCTCCTCCAGAACCTCCTGATATTTGCGATCCCGCCAGTCGGCCGGCTCCTCCATGTCCGCCCTCCTTCGCTAATCCTGATAGATGATTTCCCGGTGGATCACCGGCCCGGTATGAGGGAGAAGATAGCCCTCTCCATGTTCCCAAGAACTTTCCTGACGCTCAATCCAGTTGCCCCGGCCGTCCAGGATATATTCGTAGCGCAGATCCATGGTAAGGCCCTCCTCCGAAAGGCCCGAAAGCCCGGCCAGGAGGCCCCGTTCGTCCCATTGGAAGCGATAGACCCCAGCGTTCCGCCGCCAATACCATGGACGGCCTAAAGCGGCGTAGGAAGCCGAGCAGTCCTGACCACCGGGCACGATGAGTGCTGAAACATTCCCGAAACTGTCGTAATGCCGATACCTGTTCCCGTTATCGGCACTCTGAGCCGTTGCGGGATCAGCGTCCTGGGTTACCCTGAAATTAACGGCCTGAAAGGAAACTTCCCGAAGGAGACCCCTGGGCGCATCAAAACGGTAAAGGAGTATTGCCAGAGCCCTGCCGTCCTCACCGTACCAGGTCTCGGAAGCCCGGGAGCCGCCTTCTTCCAGCACGACAAAAAAAAGCCCCCCCTCGCCGCTCACACGGACCAGGGAAGGGAACTGGTCCCGGTATTCGAGGACCTGAATCTTCCAGGCGCCGGGTACCGGTTCCGTAGAAGCGGCGTCAGATGCCGCTCCGGTGGAACCCGTTCCTGCAGACACCGCCTCGGGGACAGGTCCTTCGATCAAAAAACCTGCCGGGGCCTCACCGTCTTCGGCAAACACAGGCACGACCTGATAAAAGGCCCCATCATAATAGAAGGGAAAATCCCGCAGAACCCCGGTTGCGTCCCGGCGGATAATAAGGGTCCCGCCCCGGTAGTCCAGAGAAAGCTCCCCTACCCCGCTCCCGGCCCCAATGCCGGGGAGAAAGGCATCGGGGGGCAGGTCCACAGGCCAATCGGGCTGCCAAAGGGGGCCGCCCGCCGCATGAGTCAAGTAGAGCGCGTAGACAGAAAAAGGCGGCGTACCGGTCTGCCCCAGGGCAAAGGCCAGGGGGAGGATACCGAGCATAAAAGCCAGAAGGAGCCGCTTCATAGGATCATTATACCGGAAGGGGCTCAACGTTTATAGAGCCACTCGGGACTGGCGAACTTTTCCCGGGCCAGGACCAATGCGCGTTTCTCTTCGGCTGCGCTGGGAGCATCGGGATACAGATCCAGGGAGAGGCCCTCCCGAAAACCTTCGATAAGGGCGGTCTCGGCTTCCTCAAAAGGGACGTGCCGGCCCAGACAGTCCTCAAGACCGGCAACACGGCTCTTGACCTCCTGAACGAGATGGCCCTTAAGCTTTTCCGGGGGGACCTTAAGGAGGGAAAACATCAGCTCCGCATCCAGGTTTAGTATGACGGTACCGTGCTGGAGCAGCATCCCCTGGCGCCGGGTCTGGGCATTGCCCGAGACCTTGCGGCCCTGACAGAGGATATCGTTGATGGGGACAAACTCCGGGGAAAGCCCCAGCCGGGAAAGCCCCCGGATAATACCTGCGCAGAGAAGACCGTAGGAATCCCGGATGCCGCGTCCCGCCAGCGGGTGGGTTTCGGGCAGCAGGATACTATAGGTGAGCTCTGCCTGGTGGAAAACCGCCCCGCCCCCGGTGATGCGGCGTATCACGTCGATGCCCCGGACACGGCAGGCATCAATATCGACCTCTTCATCAAGGCCCTGGAAATAACCCACAGACACCGCCGCAGGCTTCCAGCCGTACAAGCGCAGCACCGGCGGGGATTTTCCCCCGGCCACCGACTCCAGGAGGGCTTCGTCAAAACCCATGTTATAGAAGGCATCGTGGAAACCACTCTGGATGAGCCGGAAGGTATCGGGAAGAGGGTTCACGGCCTGGGCTCCTGAGATTGGATGGCGGCCCGGACCAGCGATGCCAGACCCTCGCCGGAGATACCGGCAACCTCAATCCCCTCACGTTCCAGGAGACGGTCGAAGCTCGCGGCCAGATCGAAGAGGGGCGTCCCGGCCAGGAGGGATCCCAGCCGGTCAAAGGCCTCCCCGGGGCTGGCGAAAAAATCCCCCCGGATATGCAGCTCCCTGATAATAGCTCCCTCAAGCCGGGCCTCAAAGCGGATGAGCTTGCAACCCGCAGGTTTGCCGGTTCCCGACAGGCTGATCCGGGCCGCGCCTCCCTCGAAGGCAGCCTCGGCGTGATAGCTGGTGCGGGCAAGGGGAGCGGCCACCACGGAGGCAAAGCCCCGTTCCCGGGCCGCTTCGGCGTAACGGTCAAATTGTTCAGGGCTGATATATTCCCGCACAGGGGTTTGCGCTGCCGAGGGGCGCAGGTACTGGCCCAAAACCAGGATATCCACCCCCACGGCCCGGAGTTCGTCCATAGCGGCCCATACCTCATCCTGAGTTTCGCCCAGGCCGAGCATAAGGCTTGACTTAGTGCGCAGAACCCCGGCGCCGACCTTAAGGGCCCGCAGGGTGGCGAGGCTTGTATCGAAGGACGCCCGGGCATCCCGAACCGGCTGGAGGGAACGGACGGTCTCCAGGTTATGAGCCGCCACATCGGGGCCGGCGGCCAGTATCGGGGCCAGTTCCACCGCGCGGTAGTCGGGGATAAGTACCTCGGTGCGGACGCCGGGGAGACGCGCCTTAAGGGCGGCAATGCAGGCGGCAAAGTGGGAGGCCCCCCGGTCCGGGAGATCGTCCCGGTCTACCGAGGTAAGCGCCACATACCTAAGCCCCAGTTCCAGAGCGGCCAGGGCGATCCGTTCCCCCTCGCCGGCATCCACGGGGCGGCCTTCCCGGCGGCTTGTTACGGCGCAAAAACGGCAGGACCGGGTACAGATATCCCCCAGGATCATAAAAGTCGCGGTCCCCGAGCCCCAGCACTCGCCCTTATTGGGGCAACGGGCCTCGTTACAGACCGTGTGGAGACGCTCCCGTTCAAGGACCGCAGAGACCTCCTTCCAGGTATCTCCAGAAGGGATGCGGGCACGGATCCAATCGGGCTTTTTAAGGGATACTCCTTCCATGGGCGGGAGTATACACGGGCCAGAGCGCAAAATCAACCAACCCCGCCGCTGAGCGGCGCACTTCGTGCGCTGGTCGAAGGCCCGCGCCCTGACCCGCGCAAAAAGCCGCCCCCTGCATAGCAAGCTATGCCGGGAGGCGGCCTGCGGTCAGTAGACCGCGGGGTTAGCTTAGATACTCGGGGTTAGCGAGCTAGCGTTCAAACCGCTAATGTTGCCCTTGAACTTAACGGTATAATTGGTCTCCCCTACCGTTACTTTACCGGTCTCGCCGTCGACCGCCGAAGCAGGCTCACCACCGGCGCCTGCCACAGAGTTGAGCGACAACCTGCCGGTGCTCTCGCTGGCGATGTTGGTAAAGGCGTCAAGCTTGAGGATTCCGCCATTTTCAATTCTCAACAGCCCTTTCCCCATAACCTTCAACGTGCCGGCTCCGATGACGGTCAAAGATTCAACGTCTGCAGTACCAAGGGTATAATCACCATCTTCTATGTTGAGTATCACGGTTCCGCCGCTTATCTCGTGCTTCCAGCCGCTTCTACTACCCGGTCCACCACCGGTCCCTGCAATCTCCGTGAAGAATGCGCCCGCTCCGACCGTAAATGTCGAGGTCGTTCCGTTAACGTAAGCAACACTCAGGCCCGCGTTTGCCGTGGAGCTGTAGACGATTTTGGCGCCTGCCGCTTCGGTGATTGCCCCACTACCGCTCGGTGACAGTATGCCGTTTACGTTCACGACTGCGGTCGCGGCTAAATCAACCGTGCCCGCATAGGCGAGCGTGCCGGTGGCAGCCACGGTGACGATGCCGTTCACGGTGATGGTTTTGTCGACTGGTACAGTAAGGCCTTTCTCCGCAGGGACAACCAGCGTTACCCCCGCCGGTACCGTAACGGTTGCCGTCAACGTAGTAATGCCTTCTGTTCCGGCCCCCAACGTTACCGTTATGCCGTCAGCGGTTGCACCACCGCCCAGCGCGTCCCTCAGCAGCTCCGCCGGCGTGGGATCCGGTATCGGGTTCGGGCAGCCCGCCAGCACGAGTACGAATGTCAGCGCTAGCGCCAGCATTCCCAGGAACAAAAACTTGTTCTTTTTCATACTTACCTCCAATAGATAAATAAGATATTCTTAAAGCCCCGCCCCACAACCGGAACCGCGCAACGCGCGGCTGATTGTCACATCAAGGCCGTGGTGGCGGGGCTTAAAGCCAAAATCAATGGAGTTTGCGCGGCGCATAATGCAGCGCATAATGCAGCGCATAATGCAGCGCATAATGCAGCGCATAAATGCGCAAACTCCGGAGTTCC
>JAITON010000020.1 GCA_031289935.1 Treponema sp. | reverse complement strand
CGGACTACGCAGCCACGGTCAACGGCAGTAAAGTCGAGGTCAGAGGAACTGGCTCCGCAGGCACCGAGCTGACCGTAACCGTGACGAACAACGGCGAAAGCGCGACCGCTAAGTTCACCGCAGTTGACGCGAAGTTCGCCCGCCCGGCGAGCACGCCAGTTGAGTACACCGTGCAGGAAGTGAAAGCAGGCGGCATAGCGCAACTGAAGCCCGCTGGCGACGCCAAGTGGTACTATGTCGCGGAAGAAAAGCTTCTGACGAACATCGACATCATCTACAGGGCAAACAAGGATTTGCCCGCGGCATTGGCTCTGTTCCACCTGGTTGTCGCACCCGAGGCTAACAAGGCAAAAGCATGGTTCAACGCGTCACCTGGCGATTATATCAAGCTGAAAGGGACCGCTGTGCCGACGGGGACTAATGCCGCCTCTCTTGTAAGGATAAACGTAGGCGTGCCGGGTGAAAACAACGCGGCCCTGCTTGACGTCGTTATACCGCCAGGCGAATTAGGCGCCACCGAGGATACTAGTTACACGTATACCTGGATAGTCGTAAACAACGGCGCGTACTTGGATGTGGCCGCCACTCAAACTATGGGCGGAGAAATGACAGACAGCGGCAAATTCAAAAATGGAACCGTCCGCGTAGCTGCTGGCGGCAAAGTCCGCGATTCCGCGTGGATGGGCTGGCCCTTGGGTTCAACCTCGGCGTTTAGAGTGCTGTGGGGCGGTTCAATCGCAGTTGGCAAAGGCGACCGCGACGGACACACGTGGGTTGACGGCTATACAGCAAAAATGGAGAGCAGTCATGACTACTACGGTTCTTTTGAAGGCTGGCTGATTGCGCCTTCGAGCGACACAAATGCTACAGCCGTGTGGGGAACAAAAGGCTCCAGTTCAGAAGAAGACGGTTACGGTTTCCTGGACGCATTCGATACGAATGTGGTAATTTACGGAAACGTGACAATCAAGAAAACCGCCGGATTGATATACGACGTGTTGCTGGTAGCAGGAACAACGTTGACTATTGACGCGGCCGCGGACCTTAACCCAAAGGCACTGGTGTATGGCCAACCCGCAAGTTCGGGAGCAATGCCCGGTCTCGGTTTGACGACGGCACTACCGGCATCGACGATAATCCTTAACGGCACGATCACTGAAACACCTGATAGTGGTGCGTTCAAAACCGGCGGCGTGGGAACCTATACGATTACGGGAACGCCTTCGACTACGGTGCTAAAACCGTATACGGATCAAAGCATCGTGTTCTACACCAATTGGACAAAATCGGGGAGCTAACCCTCGCGCCCACAGTGACCGGCGGACGTAACAGCCGGCACTGAAAAAGGGAAAGCGGCTATGCCGCTTTCCCCGCCGCCTCCAGGCATAGCTTGCTATGTAGGGGGCGGCTTTTTTGTGTGGAGGGGGCAGTGCGGTGTTCTTAGCGGCGGCGCCTTCACGATGAGCGGCGGGACCATCAGCGGCAATACGGCCACCTGCGGCCCTGGGGGGATTGCCCGGCAGGGAAAATCCCGGTATACTATAGGTATCTCTATTTGGCGGCCTTAAAGGGGCCGCCGCAAGGCGGTTTGCTATGTATAAGTCTATTGCCGGTTTTCTGGTGGTTGCGGCCCTCTTCCTGTCCTGCGAATCGAGCCCCGGAGAGATTGCGGTGGCCGATAGAGATGCCATCAGCCTGGGAAGCGTCGATATTGGGTTTTCCGGAATCTTTAGCTCGGCCCTGAGCCCGGTCTCCGTTGCCGTTAGCTGGGATCCCCGTACCGATCAGGTCTATCTGGAGTATCAGTACCAGATGATGAACTTTCGTCAGTATTGGGATGCCTCTGCGCGGGCGGCTTTTATCAGCGCCCTCCGGCGGTATGAGGCCGATTACGGTCCCGGTCTCCAGGACAATTCCCGCACCCGGCAGGCTTATGGGAAAACCACCGCTCTTATCCGCTGGGGGATCGTCAAAAGCATGACCGGCCACTATGGGGACGCAACCCTGGAGCTGGGCTATACCTTCAATAACGGGAACCCCTACTTTATCGTTACCCAACTGGAAGCCAAGGATAAGTCGGCGGCGGCGCAGGACCTGCAGTCCATCAGGGTGGCTTTCTATTTTACCCGCGCCATGGCCGCGTCCTTGGCGGCCCTGTTTGACGATGCCTTGCTCTGGTCCCTGCTTGGTGATGTTCCCGCAGACAGTCCTTCGTCCATGATGGATGAGCCCATAACGGAACCCTAGGGAGCGCGCCGGTTAATAAGCGCTGCTTTAGGTTTCGCCGGTACCAGCCGCAGGGTCATCACCGATCGTGTCCAGGAGAATTTCTGCCAGCCGTTTGAAGTGGGGGGGTAAAAGTTCCGCATCCTCCCCTTCATAGCGGCTCAGGAGGGCATGGAGTTCTTGCCGGGCCTGGCCGTATTTTTTCTGCTTGTAATAGGTATGGGCGATCTCATATTCCGCATTACAGATCATGGGCAAATCCCCGGGAAAGCGGTCCAGAATGGCCTGGAAATACTGTATCGCTTGAGTATAACGGCCTGCGTCCACGGCTTCCTGGCCGCGCTGGATAAGCTCCGCAGAGCTGATATTCTCCGGCAGGACCGGGGCCGAGGCGCAACTTGCAAGTATACAGGCTGCCACAATAAGGAAAATCTTAGTTGCTCTTTTCATGGCGCTAATCTACCACGAATCGCCGCAACGAATCAATCCCTTCTGGCGCTGTTAGGATGCTGGTCAGGCCTCGTTTTTGTTCAGTCAGTAGGGTTTTTTTGAGTTCCCGAATAAACTTCCGGGCGTCTCCCATCTCTTCGTAGGTATCGCAGGCGTCCACATACCGCCTGATGACGGTGGAATACTTGTAAAGCTTTTCCTCGCCCAGCTTTTTCTTCCATTTCCCGGCGGCGCAGCGGATTCTCAGCCCATAGGGTGTTTCCTTCTCCACTTTTGGGGGGACCAGTTTACATTGAATACAATTTGCACAATAGATCTTGCCGCTGTGGAATTCTTCATCCTGATCATCTTCCGGTGCTTCCATCTCTGTAGCTTCAGCCATTACCATGCCTTCTCTGTACAATGGTCATAAGTATTTCAAATACTTTCCATATAGTCAAGTATGCAACGCAAAGCTTGGCAAAGCGCTAATTACCTTGACAGGCATACCTAATGTATGCAAATCTGTAAGCCTAGGGGAGGGACATGATGATTGCGGGTGTTATCGGCGCCGCAGGCTATGCAGGGGCGGAGCTGGTCCGGCTTCTGGCGGGCCATCCTGAGGTTTCGGCCCTGGTTCTGGGTTCCGTGAGCCTGGAGGGCGGCCGGATCGAAGAAGTTTACCCCAACTTGCTGGGGAGGGTTTCTGCGGCCCTGGAAAAGCCGGAAGCGGTGATTGCCCGGGCCGATGTGGTCTTCGGCGCCCTGCCGGCCGGGCTGGGGGAGGGTTACGCGGCGGCCTCTCTGGAACGGGGCGTTTCTTATATCGATCTTTCTGCTGATTTTCGTTTCGATGATGATGAGCCTACTTACACGGCCTGGTACGGCAAGCCTTACAAGCGGCCTGAACTCAGGAGACGCTCGGTCTACGGCCTCCCGGAACTGAACCGGGCGCGGATCAAGGCCCTGGCCGCTCAAGGGGCCTGCATCGTCGGGAACCCCGGCTGTTATCCCACGGGAGCTTCCCTGGGGGCTTACCCGGCCCTGGCCCGGGGCTTATCCGGCGCCGGTGTTCGGGAAGGAACCGGAGGGGTTATCATCGTGGATTCCGCCTCCGGGGTAACCGGCGGCGGCAGGGAGCCCCAGCGATCCTTCCACTTTTCCGAGTGTTTCGATTCCCTGGCCCCCTACAAGGTAGGCTCCCACCGGCACAGTCCGGAGATCGCCCGGAACCTGGCGAAGATGGCCGGCCGCCCGGTACCGCTCATCTTTACCCCCCACCTGGCCCCTATGAACCGGGGCATCCAGAGCACTATCTACATCCCCCTGACCGCAGGCTGGGACGCGGCGGCTCCCCGGCCTCCTGGCGCGGAGATTGTGGCCAAAACCGCCGGGATCCGGGAACTCTACGCTGATTTTTACCGGGACGAGCCCTTTGTGCGGGTCCTTCCCGAGGGTGCGGTTGCTTCTACGGGCCGGGTGCGGCACTCGAACTTCTGCGACATATCGGTCCACCTGGACCCGGCGGGGAGTACCCTCATCGTGGCCAGCGCCATCGACAATATGGTCAAGGGCGCGGCGGGTCAGGCCATCCAGAATATGAACCTGCTGCTGGGTTATGCCGAAACCGCCGGGCTCATGGCCATACCGGCATCATTTTAAGAGGTATTATACTTATGAAGGAAATACGCGGCGGGGTTTGTGCGCCTGAGGGCTTTAGAGCCGGGGGCATCCACTGCGGCATCAAGGCATCGGCGGCAAAACGGGACCTGGGAATGATTGTTTCCGAGGGACCCTGCACGGCGGCAGCCCTGTTTACCACTAACCGGGTCCAGGCCGCCAGTGTCATCCTGAGCCGGGAATATCTGGCCGGCGGAGATGTCCGGGCGGTCATCGCCAATTCGGGGAATGCCAACGCTTGCACCGGCCCTGAAGGCTTGATGGCGGCCCGGCGCATGACCGAACTAGCGGCCGGTGTCCTGGACCTCCGGCCGGAGCAGGTGGCGGTGGCCTCCACGGGGGTCATCGGCGTACCTCTGCCCATGGGAGCCGTGGAGGGGGGCATGTCCGCCCTGGCCGCTTCCCTGGAACGCAGCGAAGCGGGCCACGGGGCCGCCCTGGAGGCTATCATGACCACGGACACCCGTAAAAAGGAAGGGGCCCTGGAGATCGAGCTTGAGGGGCGTTCCTTACGGATCGGCGCCATGGTCAAGGGCTCGGGGATGATCCATCCCAATATGGCCACCATGCTCTGCTTCATCACCACGGATGCGGCCATTGAAAGGCCCCTGTTGGACAGAGCCCTGCGGCGGGCCGTGGGGCGTTCCTTTAACCGGCTTACCGTGGACGGCGACACCTCCACCAACGACATGGTTCTGGTGCTGGCTAACGGCATGGCGGCCGCCCCGAAGATTACCGCCGGGGGGCCGGACTACGAGATTTTCGCTGCGGCCCTGGAAAGCCTCTGCGTCAAACTGGCCCGGGAAATGGCCCGGGACGGCGAGGGCGCCACCCGGCTCATTACCGTACAGGTCAAGGGGGCCGCCTCCGAGCAGGATGCCGCCGCCCTGGCCCGCTCCGTGACGGGGAGCAGCCTAGTCAAGGCCGCCTGCTTCGGCGCCGATGCCAACTGGGGCCGGGTCCTCTGTGCCTTAGGCTATGCAGGGGTCCCCTTCGACCCGGCCGCCGTATCGGTCCGTTTTTCGGCGCCCGGCGCTACGCCCGGCGTAGCGTCCGGCGCCGTGTTGGTCTGCGAAAGGGGCGGCCCCGTGGTCTTTGACGAGCAAGAAGCCCGGCGGATCCTCTCGGGCGAAGAGATCGTCATCAGTATCGACCTCCAGATGCCGGGCGCTAAATCCGGGGCCGGGGAGGCTCTGGCCTGGGGCTGTGATCTGAGCTACGATTATGTTAGGATCAATGGAGACTATCGCTCCTAATTGAGGACTAAGGAAGCGTTTATGTATGCACCCTGCGCGGTATGCATGCCGCCGTCAGGTTAATCAGCGCCTCCCTAAGGAAGAAAAGCTATGACAAAGAACGATACCAACCGGGCGGAGACCCTGATCCAGGCCCTGCCCTATCTTCAGCAGTACCAGGGCCGGACCATCGTGGTCAAGTACGGCGGCAACGCCATGATCAACGGGGAGCTCAAGGAGGCGGTGATTCGGGACGTGGTACTCCTGGCCTGTGTGGGTATCAGGATCGTCCTGGTCCACGGCGGCGGGCCGGAGATCGAAGCCCTGCTCAAGGCCCTGGGCAAAGAGAGCCGCTTTATCCAGGGCCTGCGCTACACCGATGAGGAAACCATGGAAGTGGTCCAGATGGTCCTCTGCGGCAAGGTGAACAAGGATATCACCGCGCTGATCCAGCGGGCCGGGGGCCGGGGTATCGGCCTTTCCGGGCTGGACGGGGGCCTGCTCCGGGCCCACCGTCTCAAGGCCGGGGGCGAGGACCTGGGGCTCGTAGGGGAGATTGAGGCGGTGGACGCGGCCCTGCTTAACACGATCCTCGACGCGGGAGCCATCCCGGTGATCTCCTCGGTGGCCCTGGGCACGGGGGACGACGCAGGCAAGTCCCTGAATATCAACGCCGATACCGCCGCAGCCCGAATCGCCTGCGCCCTGGGAGCGGAGAAACTCATACTGATGACCGACGTGCAGGGTATCCTGCGGGACGTTCGGGACCCGGATTCCCTCATCAAGGTGATTCCCCGGCCTGAACTGGATGCTCTCGCCGCCTCCGGCATGGTCAGCAAGGGCATGATCCCCAAGGCCGAGTGTTGCGCCCTGGCTATTGACGGCGGCGTTAAGCGGGCCCATATCATCGACGGCCGCCTGCCCCACGCCCTGCTCATCGAACTGTTTACGGATGAAGGCATCGGCACCATGATTTTATAAGGAGTAGCGCTATGACAGATGTGTTTATGAAGACCTACCACCGGTTGCCGGTAAGTTTTAGCCGCGGCGAAGGGGCCTGGCTTTTCGATGTGCAGGGGCGGCGTTACCTGGATTTCGGGGCTGGGATCGCGGTGAACTGCCTGGGCCACGGCTACCCCCCCCTGGTTAAGGCCATCGCGGAGCAGGCAGCCAGGCTGAACCATGTCTGCAACTACTACCAGGCTGATGTAACCACGGCCTTTGCGGAGAAGCTTGTGGGGGCCTGCGCAGGGATGCGGCGGGTCTTCATGGCAAATTCCGGGTCCGAGGCCAACGAGGGGGCCTGCAAGATCGCCCGGAAGTATTCCCTGCGAAAATACGGCCCTGGCCGGCACCGGATCGTGAGCCTCCAGGGGAGCTTCCACGGCAGGACCATCACCGCCCTTTCGGCCACGGGGCAGGAGAAGTTCCACCGGGACTTCGGCCCCTTTACCGAAGGCTTCCTCTTCGTGCCGCCGGGAGACATCGAAGCCCTGGCACAAGCCCTGGACCCGGCGGTCACCGCAGCCTTGTTGCTGGAACCCATCCAGGGGGAGAGCGGCATCATCCCCCAGAGTCCGGCCTACATGGAAGCCGCAGCCCGGCTCTGCGCCGAGCGGGACATCCTCCTTATGGTCGACGAGGTCCAGTGCGGGATGGGCCGCACCGGGAGCTTCCTGGCTTCCGAGGCCTACGGGATACAGCCCGATGTGGTAACCCTGGCCAAGGGCCTTGCCGGGGGCCTGCCCGTGGGGGCCGTACTGGCCGGCGAAAAGGCCGCAGAGGTCCTGGAATCCAGCGACCACGGCAGCACCTTTGGGGGGAATCCCCTGGCGGCCGCCGCAGGTCTCGTGGTCCTGGACCGGGTGACCCGGCCCGAATTCCTGGCGGAGATCAGCCGGAAGGGGGAGAAGCTCATGGCCGCTCTCCGCGACCGGCATCATCCCAGGCTCAAGGAGCTCCGGGGCCGGGGCCTGATGATCGGAGCGGACATCGACGGCGAGGCCTGGCCGGTCCTGGAAGCCGGGGTCGCCCGGGCGAATGCGTCCCCCCAAGGGGCGTCCCCTGGAGGGGCGTCCCCTGAAGGGCTGCTCCTCCTCAGCGCCGGGGCCCATACCCTGCGCTTTCTACCGCCCTACATCATCAGCGACGCGGAGCTGGACCAGGGCCTGGAAATCCTCTGGGAATTACTGGCATAGCCCCTCCTTAGGTACCCGTCGCCCCCTGTCATGGCCCCCCGGATATCGCAGGCCGGTATATCCACTGGAGAAATGTGGGGAGTGAAGGGATTTGGACGGAGGGAGCCTGATTACTTCCTTTTTGGCCTGACAAAAGGAAGGATGAGCCGAATGTTCCCGATACAATAGGAGGAGGAATAATGAACAAGGATAAAACTACGATGAAACATCTGGATGTGTATGGGTACTATGCGGATTATTCTTATCCTGCGGGCAAAACAAGGATGATGCTCCGGCTAACCCCCCTGGAGTAAGCTATGAGCTAGCGACCGATGTGGATTTTCGCTATGTGTTGAGCCTGCTGCTCAATGCAGACGTGGCGCCGCCTTCTAAATGGGACGAAACGGATGAACGCTTGCAGCGGGTTAGCGCTTTCATGGGGACGGACATAAAAATGGACGCGAAACGTTTGTTTTCCCCCTCTTTGGATTTTCGCTATGTATAGAAGAAGTATATGAGCAGGGCTGGCTGAAAAGAAGTTCTAAATTTACCCAAGAGGACCAGGAGCGTTCATTAGTAGGCTACTGGAATGGCGAATGGCCCTTGTCGGCTGGGGGCAATATTTGGATATACCTTTTATTGTTAGCGAAGGGTTTAATACCCCGCCCTTTAGGGCGTAATCTTGGGTATTAACCCCTGAGTTTAATACCTTACCAGAACAACATACCTCGTCCTTCAGGGCGAGGTTGTTGATTCTAAACCCTACAAGAGTACCCAGTTAGGACAGAGGGCCTAGCCGGTTACTCCCTGGGGACCAACCAGGTACTCCTTGAGGACCAACCAGGTACTCCCTGGGGACCAACCAGGTACTCCCTGGGGACCAACCAGTTACTCCTTGGGGACCAACCAGTTACTCCCTGGGACCAACCGGTTACTCCCTGGGACCAACCGGTTACTCCCTGGGGACCAACCAGGTACTCCCTGGGGACCAACCAGGTACTCCTTGGGGCCTAACCAGGTACTCCTTGGGGCCTAACCAGTTACTCCCTGGGACCAACCAGTTACTCCTTGGGGACCAACCAGGTACTCCCTGGGGACCAACCGGTTGGTACATGTGACCCAACCGGCCCTACCTGGGTACCCGCCGCCCCCTACCTAGGTACCCGTCAACCCCTACCTGGGTACCCGTCAGCCCCTACCTGGGGCCCCATTGCCCCCTACCTGGGTACCCGTCAGCCCCTCTCCTGCGGGACTTTCTATACTGTAGTTATGTACAATACTGCCCTAAAATTTCTGAAAGGTAATTTGAATAAAAATTTGCAGAAAATTTGCAGAAAAGGGGTTGACATTTACAAAAATAGGATATACAATTAATAATCAATTTTTAGAAGGTGTATAATGGTATGTATCATTTGTAAAAAGACTGAAGAAGAACTGCGAATAGACAATTCTCAGGAAATTGCAGATATAGATAAAGTTATTTCAATTATTGACGATAAAATTAAAGAAATAATGCTTGGGCAAATATCTGAGCAAGAGAAAATTGGTGAAAAAACTTTTAATAATTGTATGGGTGAAACTGGTAAATATTGCCAGAATTGTACTTATGTTGAACACGTTGATGACGTAGAGTATTTTTGGTGCAAAATGCATAAAAAGACTTTTAGTCTTTCAGTAAATAGTATTATAAAACAATTAAAAAATGA
>JAITON010000036.1 GCA_031289935.1 Treponema sp. | reverse complement strand
ATCACATCCCGCAGGAGGATGTGGACGCGCTGGCGGCGAAGCAGGGCGAATGGCATACCGCGCAGGATCTTGCGGAGAGCGACCCCACCAGCGGACAAAGCCAAAACCGCCTACTACGCCACCTTCTACGAAAACGACAAAGGCGACCAGGGCGCCTGGTCGCCGGTGGTAGACGCGGGAAGGAGTGCTTGTCAAGGAGGCGGTTTTGTGATAGAATAAGAACATGAGAGTGTATCTTGACAACTGCTGTTACAGTCGGCCTTTTGACGACCAAGGTCAAATGCGTATTTCCCTGGAAGCGTAGGCAAAAATGTATATCCAGAGTCTTATTATCAATCACGAATTGGAGCTTGTTTGTTCATATATGTCGATGTATGAAAACAATGATAATCCCCATGAGGAACATCAGGATTCCATAGCGGATTTTTTCAGAATGCGTCCGGGTTCATAGATACGGCACTGAAATATGTGTATGTAATCCTGTTGATTTTATCAAATATTTGGAGGGAAACGATGCGTAATACTGCGGTAATAGTAAACGAAGGAATGCGTTATTTGCTGGAAAAAATCAGTAGCCTGGAAACGGAAGTCTTTGTTTCCCATTTGATCCGGGAACCTGCAGTTGCTAACGCAACTGATGATTATACCAAGTGGCGCCGGGATAACTTATATACCAATTGCCGTTGCACGAATTAAACCAAAAGGCCGCTCAATACGCAAAAGAGCACCCGTTTAAGGTTGGTTGATCTTTAATAATTCCGCCTCTGTTAAAAACCCCTGGGCGGCGCCCCTTTCGCCAATTTTATAGGATGCGAATAGTGTTGCTTTTTCTATTGCATAATAGGGGTCTTGTGTTTTATTATAAAAATATATAAATGATGAAAACAAGGCGTCGCCGGCGCCTATGGTATTGATTACTGCTCTTGTTTTTACTGCCGGATACTGTTCCAGGGTATTCTTTTCTCTTACAGAGAGCAAGGCGCCCTTTTCTCCCATTCCCATTACCAGTATCTTTTGATGGTATCGCTCTTTTAATTGCTGCATAAATTCATATTCTTTTCCTATAACGTTTTCATTGCTCAAAAACAATATGTCCGAATATTCCATAAAATCTTTATTATATTCATCATTGATATTATTGAGTACATGCACGTCGGTGGCGATTGTTTTTCCCGCCTCCTTTATAGTTTTTAACATATCTCTTGAAAAATTTATATTACATACTATGGCCATGTCTGTTTTCGGCAGTATTTCATTAATCTTTTCCTGGGGGTATCTGGTTTCCTGAATGTCTTTTAAGTCCAATAGTATGTAACGTTTATTTTTATCGTATAGTATTGCCGACTGTGCGGTTTCTTTTGCTGTTGATACTACATATTCTTTATTTACTCCAATGCTTTCCAGCTCGCTTTCTATCATGCTTTTATAGATATCATTGCCGATTATGGAACATAGGGCTGGATTCCCTCCTAATGTTTTTATCGCCTTTGCAATATTATAGCCTACGCCAGATACGGTACTGTGAACGCCGAAAAACGGATAATCTATAGGAGCATACACTATGGGAAATTGTTTTATCTTAATTGTTGTTTCTATATTGATAAGGCCGGATATTAAAATATTGTTCACGCTACGCCTAACGCCGCACCTAACGCAGCGCCTTAGTTCCCTGGTCCACCGGCCTCCCGCTCTATGGCTGATATAAGCCAGCGGTCCTTGTGGTAGCTAAGGATCACCAGGTCCCGGCTGGGGATATCCTCTGGCAGGCTGGGGGGGATTTCTGCGGCAGGGTCCGCCTCCCCGGCGCTGCCGGGAACCCAAAGGGTGTACCCGGCCCAAAAGCTCAGCGCCCCGTCGGAATCGTCCGTGTCGGCCGACTCCAGGGAAAGGCCCGTGATCCCGAAGACCGTATCCTGGGTGGGAAGCGCCCCGGCGGCCAGCCAGTCTTCAGGGCTCATGAAGTGGTCCTGCATCTCGTAGGCTTCCCGGATGCGGCTCACCACGTAAAAGTTCGTAACCGCGTTGATGTAATCCTTTCCGGCGCCGCCGGTTACGCAGCCGTCCATGATCTCCGTATCTAGGGCGTTGATCCCGCCGTAATAAGCCTCCACCACCTCCCAGGGGCTCATCCCCAGGGTATTGGGCCGGGCGGCCCGGTCCCGGATAAGGCTGTAGGCAATGAGCCCCGCGCCGAGGACGGCCGCTGCCGCTACGGTGATAACGATCCGGTTCCGCCTGACAAAGCGCCGGCCCCGGACGAGGGCCTGCTTCCGGTTATCGTACTGCCGCTTTTCCGCATCAATCCTGGTACGCTCCTCTTCAGCTAAGGGATGGAAGAAGGCTGCCTTGTCCCGCTCCCCCAGCAGGGCCTCAAGTTCAGCCAAAAGAGGCTCGGGGGAATTATTCCGGGCCGGGGAAAGGGCCCGGCTGAGAAAGGCGGACGCATCATCGTTGAGGCCGGGAGCCTGGAGTTCCGGGGGGAGAAAGACCCCCTCCCGAATATCGCTGTGGAGGGTCTCCTCGCCGGTATTCGTAAAGGGCGGGACCCCGCAAAGAATTGCATAGAGCAGGGCTGCGCCGGTAAAAACCAGGGCTCTTTCCCCGGCAAGATCCGGGTGGGACCAGCGTTCGGCACCCTCAAGCCAGGCGGCCCCGGCGGACCAGCGTACAAAGCGTTCCGGGGGAAAGAAATAGGCCCCGCCGGCCCCCAACCAGGCCCCGCAGGGCCAGGGAAACGGAGCGGCTCCCGGGACACGTTCCCCCAGGAGCCGCCGGGCCCGGATCCAGCGCCGGAGCGCTTCCAGGGCCTCGTCCCCATGATCCTGATCCAGGGCCAGCTCGTCCAGGCGCAGACCCCGGCCCTCCGCGAAGGCCGGGGGGCCCCAGATCACCATGGCAGGGCTACCGGCGGCGGTCTCTTTGCCGGCCTCGGCCACGCCAAGGGTCTGCCAGGTAGGGATACTACCGCCGGGCTCTACGATAAAGCCCTTGTCGGTAATATACTGCCCGGCCCGGGACTTGGCAAAATCCCCGGCGGAAAGTCCCGTGTCAAAACCCAGGGCCAGCCTGCCCTCGAGCTCTAAGACGCTGACGCCGCCCATCATCACCTGCCGTCAGGCGAATAGAGGTATCTAAAGTAGTCCATATCTGTAGAGAGGGTCTTGTTAAAGCTGGGGATGGTATTCCGGTAGGATTCCATGGTACGCCAGAACTCGAAAAAGCCCGGGTCCTGGCCGTAGGCCTCGGCGTATATCCGGGTGGCCTCGGCGTCCGCCGTGCCCCGGAGCGTCTCGGAGCGTTCATAGGCCCCGGACATAATGGAGCGCCTTTCGTTGTCCATACGGCCCATCCACTCGGCCTTTTTCCCCTCGCCCTCGGAGCGGAAAGCCTGGGCGATCTGGTTCCGTTCCTTGATCATCCGCTCGTAAACACTGGGGGTAAGCTCGTCGGAATAGCGGATCTGCCGGGTTACCACGTCGATGAGCTCGATACCATATTCCGGCACCAGACGCCGGGACCGCGCCAGGATTTCCTCGGCAAGCTGGCGCCGGCCCTTGATAATGGGATCGTAGCCCGCGCCGGGCTGGATCAGGCTTGTGATCTGCTCCGCGTCCAGGGCGTCCCCCACGCCAAGACTGGTGGCGTCCACGGGCCGGTCTATAATGGTGTTGGAGTTCCGCACCGATTCCCGCAGATAATTACCGGCCACCACGGTCCTGACTTCCGAGTCGATGACCTCCGCCAGCTTGGAATAGGCCCCATTTATAGTGGAAATGGACTCGTAGAACTTCTTGGGGTCCGATATGCGCCAGCGGGCGATGACGTCAACCCAGATGTACTGTTTCTCCAGGGTGGGCATGCTCTTCTGCTCCCCGTCCCAGGCCATAATCCGTTTGGGGTAGCGCACTACCTGATCGATAAAGGGGGTCTTGAGGTGGATCCCCGCCTGGGTAACCACGTCGACGAGCTTGCCCATCTGGACGATCACTGCCTGCTCCCCTTCGTCGATAACGTAGAAGGGCCCCGCAGCCAGAACACCCACAATAACGATCGCAATAATTACCAGGGTTGTGATAAGTTTCTTCACCGCGCGCCTCCTAGATTCAACATGGGCAGAAAGTTCTCGAAATTCCGGTCGATGAGCGTGGCCCCGTCTCCGGCGAAGACCTCTTCAATCATCTCCACGTAGAGCCGCTGCCGGGTAATTACCGGGGCCTTGCGGTATTCCTCCAGCACCGCCAGGAAGCGGGCCACATCGCCGTTGGCCCGGTTCACCCGCTCGGTGGCATAGCCCTGGGCCTCCAGAACCAACTGCTCCGCCTCGCCCCGGGTCCGGGGTATCTGCTCGTTGTAGGCCTGCTGGCCTTCGTTGATATGCCGGTTCATGTCCTGTTCGGCCTTGTTCACATCGTCAAAGGCCTCCTGGACCCCCGCCGGGGGGTCGATGTTCTGGAGCTTTACCGCAATCACATCGATGCCCAGGCCGTAGGAGCGGAAGGTATCGTTCATGAGGACCGTGCCCTCGGCCTCGATGGTGCTCCGCTCGGCGCCCATGATGTCCATGATGGCCCGGTCTCCCACCAGCATGTTGATGACCGACCGCGACACGTCCCGAATGGTCTTCTCCCGCTCGTTCACGTTGAAGGTCCAGGCCACGGGGTCTATGACGCGGTACTGGATAATCCATTCAACCTCGATGATGTTGAGGTCCCCGGTGAGCATGGTGGACTCGTTGGCGTTGCTGGCATAGGTCGAGGAGATACCGCTCGACACGGTGCGGAAGCCGAACTGTTCGGTCTGTACGGACTTGACGTTCACGATGTAGTGCTGGTCAATGCCGAAGGGGAGCTTGCCGTGGATTCCCGG
>JAITON010000175.1 GCA_031289935.1 Treponema sp. | reverse complement strand
ACTTTGTGCCCTTAGCATGGCCTTATTGTATCCCTTCCTGATCATAATGTCAAGTCTTTTTTAAGATTTTCGAAAAAAAAAGTGAAAAAACGGGAAAATCCCGGAAAAAAAAGGGGAATTCCCCGAAATGAGGCATTTCGGGGCTTAGCCCATCTCGCTGACCCGTTCCATGGGGGATATGATATCGGTGATACGGACGCCGAAGTTTTCATCGATGACCACCACCTCACCCTTGGCAATGAGTTTGTGGTTCACCAGAATGTCCACGGCCTCACCGGCCAGTTTATCCAGCTCAATAATGGTCCCCTCGCCGAAGCCGAGGATCTCCTTGATCTGTTTCTTGGTCCGGCCCAGTTCCACCGTAACGTCCATAAAGACGTCCATGATAAGGCCGATATTGCCCTGCGCCTGGGGGCCCATCTGGGGCGTCAGATTGGGGTACTGGACCGACTGCACGTTGGGTCCCATGCCGGGGAAGCCGCCCATGTTCGGCGTCGGGTTCCAGCCGGACTGGGCTCCGGGGGCCGGCCCCGTATTGGGAACAGGCCGGGGGCTCAGGGCCTGGCTAATGGCCTGGGCCGCCTGGGAACCGTAGATCTCCCAAAGTTGATGGGGAGTCCCGTCCCCCAAATCCAGGCTGTAGACGGCCTGGGTAAAACCATCACCGGGCAGGGCCACCACGGCCTTGGGCACACGGGTGGCCTGGGGAGAAACGGCGGACACGGTCTTGTTCCCCGTTTTGTTGGTCAGGGCGGTAATCTGGGCGCCCACTACCTGGTTCATCACCTCGCCGATGACCGACATAGCCATATCGTCCAACTCGGGGTTTTCCTCTTTATTCATCAGGGCGGCCAATCTTTTGGCGGTGTCCTCGGCCATGATGAAGAGATGTTCCCCGGGGAAGCCAGCGTTAAAGTCGCAGGTAACCGCCACCACCTGGTCGGGCAGGGACCCCAGAAGGGCGTCCCGGTTCCCGTTGGAAGCGTCGGGCCCCTGGAGGCTGAGCGTGGCGCCGGTCTGGGCAGACAGGCTCGCCGACTGGGCTTCCGTGGTTTCCGCGAGAAAATCCTGGATAGGCCGGACGTTTGTACCGGCCCCGCTGGAAAGACCGCCTGAACCGGCAGCATCGGTACCGGATAAGAGGGCATCAATTTCGTCCTGAGAAAGAGCGCCATCGCTCATAGTAAATCCTCCCCTTCTGAAGCGAGTTCTTCAAATTCTTTCTGTTCCAGTTCCGCAGTTTTTTTAACCACCTGAACCGCCACTTTTTTGCCGATAATCCCGGGCCGGCAGAGAAACTTGCGTCTATTGCCCACATTGAGGGAAAAAGGATCCCCCACCCGGACATTGTTGAGCCGGATCACATCCCCCACCCGCAGAGAGAGCACGTCCTTGATGGGCACGTTGATAGTGCCGATCTCGGCCACCACGTTGACTTCCACGGTGGAAAGTTTTTCCTTGAGGGTGTTGAGGTTCTCCGGCGTGGTGCCCCGGCGGATCGACGCATACCAGAACTGGGCCGAAAGCTTGCCGATGATGGGCTCGATAGTCACATAGGGGATGCAGAAGTTCATCATCCCCTCAATGTCCCCCACCTTGGTTTCCAGGGTCACCAGGACCACCATTTCGTTGGGGGCCACGATCTGAGCGAACTGGGGGTTGGTGTCAATCTGGCCCAGCCGGGGCCGGAGGTCGATCACCTGAGTCCAGGCCTCCCGCATGTTCCCCAGAATCCTGACGATAATGCTCTCCATGACCGACTGCTCAATGTCGGTGAGCTCGTGCTGGCCCTTGCTGCCGTCGCCTACGCCCCCGAAGAGCCGGTCGATGATAGAAAAGGAAATAGCCGGGTCAACTTCCAGGATGGCGTTACCCTTGAGGGGGTCCATGTTGATGATGGCCAGGGTCGTGGGGGTCGGGATAGAGCGGATAAATTCCTCATAAGTAAGCTGGTCCACCGAGGCTACGTGGACATGAACCACGCTCCGGAGCTGGGCGGAAAGGCTCGTGGTAGTGAGCCGCGCCAGGGTCTCGTGCATGATAGAGATCGTTCGGATCGAGTCCTTGGAAAATTTATCAGGCCGCTTGAAGTCGTAGATCTTGATCTTCCGGGTGTCCGCCGCAGGCTTTAGGTCCTCGGGATCGGTATCACCGGCGTTCATGGCGTTTAATAGCTGATCTATCTCTTCCTGGGACAGAACTTCGGTCACCCCAAACTCCTTGCTTAAGTTTATAACGCCGCTTACGTTACAGTTCCATAATGTCTAACTGATTAAAGGTAATGATTCTAACCTTTGAATTCGCGAGAATCCGGGTATTCAGGTACTCCAGAATCTCCTGTTTGAGCAGCGCCTCGTTCTCCGGGGCCAGTTCCTCGGCGGACTTGCCGCTAAAGAAGGTCCGCACGAAATCCCGAAGCTCATAGAGCCGGCTGGTAAGCTCCGCCGGGGTGTTTTTGTCACCCTCATCGTAGCCCAGCACCATGTCCACCGACACGGAATGCGACACGGCATCCCGGGTACGGGTCCTGACGGTGCCGATAGAGGTAAAGTAGGTGTAGGTAGGCCGCTTGCCCAGATAGGGGGAGGAGGGATCCGCTGCGGCGGTCTGGTTCTGGCCCCCCCGGCTGGAAAGATTCACGGCGACAATTACCGTGGTAACCATCAGAATAATAACTACCAGGCCAATGGCCCCCCATTTGAGGAGATTCGGCAGGAGGGCGGCAAGTCCTGCGCCCTTCTTCTTTTTTTGGTCTTCCCCTTCTCCGCCTTCGTCGCCTTCAATTATATCATCTTTAGCATCCGACATGCCAACCTCCCAAACCGCTCAGTATATCATACTACAAAAGGATCTTTTATGCAAATACTATTATCAATATCGGCTGTTTTAAGGGATGCTTTAGGGCGAGGTTGTGGATTGAAATAGCTTAAACCCCGCAAACAGGGCGTCAAGCCCGCGCCCCGCATAAAAAAGGCGGCCTCCCTCCCCCGCCAAAACAGGGTGAGAGTTGGCCGCCTAAATAAAGAACCCTATGGATGGGTTTACTCAGTCCAAGTTACCGCGCTGTAGTCAATCCAAGCGAGCTTGCCGGTAGGATTGACGGGCACACCATCTGATCCATAACTGCTAACATTACCATCAAACTGGAGGGTAATAAGACGTCCCGGATCATTTTTCCAGAGCAGGAACTCAAAACTTGCGGCACTGTTGTTCGTGGTGAACTTTGCGTCAGTGGCGCTTGTGTCATTGTAGGAACTCGTAGCGCCGGTATAGCGCACAACCCCGGAGCTGGGCGGGTTAGCCTCTACATTTTGTCCATTCCCATAGCCTTTGATGTGCTTACCCCAGTCGGGCCATTCCATGTGATACCATGCCCCCAGCGGGAAATAGGTCATCGTTACCCAGTTGAACTTATAGGTGTTGCTATTCGTCGGAGTGGGTGCAATATCTGTGATGCCCTTGATGTCAATCATCGCAAATTCAGTTGCAGGGGAGTTGCCGGTTCCTGTGTAAAGAGAACTATCTCCATACCATGTGGACGTATTTAAGCCGGTCTTAGAGCTCCCACTAGCTGTTCCCTTGGCATCGGCGGGAATTGCGCCGCTGACCTTGATAAACACCTTGTAGCCGGGTGTCCCTGCGGTTCCTGTTGTTTCTATGCTGGTAATATCCAATCCGCTAGTACTCGTACCTGTTATTTCCGTATAGGGACTGGAGTCAGCGACCGTTAGAGAAGTTACCACTTCCTTCGTGATAGTTCCCGGCGTGACCGCGCCCAAATCGGCTACCGTAACCGCAATGGTGCTCACGAAGGGCCCGTACGTTACCGTAATGGTCGCGGTTCCGGGAGCCACCGAGGTAATGGCGATCTTGCTGCCAACGATTGCCGCAGTCGCTACCGTGGGATCGCCTGAGGACACGCCGGTACCCACAAAGCCCAGCGTCGCCGCGTCGTTAGCCGTGGCGCTGTTGGTTGTTGACGTGAATGTCGGGTTGTCCGGGCCCGGGCAGCCCGCCAGCACGAGGGTGAATGTCAACGCTAGGGCTAACATTCCCAGGAACAAAAACTTGTTCTTTTTCATCTTTACCTCCGATAGGTTTAGATATATTCTTAAAGCCCCGCCCCAAACCGGAACCGCGCAACGCGCGGCTGGCTAGACACCAAAGTTTGGTGGCGGGGGCTTAAAGCCAAAATAAATCCTTCCGTGAATCCACGAAAGGCCAAAGTACCAGCCGGGGTCCTGGCACAACCGTGTCAGGGGCTGA
>JAITON010000095.1 GCA_031289935.1 Treponema sp. | reverse complement strand
ACGGCGTTGCCGGGCTATCGGGGACATTCAACGGGCCGCTCAGGGGGTTCGCATAACCTGCCTGGCTCATAGGGGACATCCTGCCGGTGTTATCCGGCGTTGCCGGATTGCGGTCGAGTTTGCGTGCAATCCTACCGGATTGCATTGCGCAAACTAGACTATAGTGGCCAGTGGCCGGGTTTACGCTGTTTTGTTCAAAACTTTGTGCCGTTAACATGGCGTAAGTATATCCCTTCTTTATAATAATGTCAAGCGCTTTGCGGGAAAATGTTGAAAAAACATCAAAATCCTGAAAAAAACGGGGAAATTCCCGGAAAAACGGGAAAATCCCCTGGTCTAATCTACTTTGTCCAGCCCTCGGGATAAAGGATGAGCCGAACCGGCCCCAGGGGCAGGAGCTTGCGGCAGATTTCCTGGATATCCGCCGGGCTGACCGACGCATAGAGCGCGGGACGGCTCTGTAGCCGGCCCAGAGGGAGCTGGTACCGCACCGCCAAATCCGTATAGTTCGCGGCGATGTAGTAGTTATTCTGCATGGACTCTTCCCAGTTCTTCCGCAGGGCCTCCACGGCCTTGGTAAAGCTGTCCAGGTCAATGTTCCCCTGGGCGATAGCATTGAGCTCCCCTACCACGGCATCGCTGAGTTCCACCGCTCTGCCGGGATCGCAGATAAAGACGCTCTCCATAAGGAGTTCCCCGGGGTTGGGCAGACTGGACTGGGCGATATCCGCGTTAATGCTGTAGACGCCGCCGAGTTTTTCCCGGATTTCCTGAATCAGCCTGATGTCCAGGTATCCCTGGAGCACCGCCGCAACGGCTTCACCCAGCTCGCTATAGGGCTCCGGCTTGAACCAGCCCAGGAACACGATACTCTGAGCCTCTTTGCCCTTGTAGATGCTCTGGTCCAGCCGGCCTGGGCGGGCCACAATAGCGGCCTCCGGGTAGCTGTTCCAGGATGTCCCGGCTGGAATCGAGGCCAGGTAGGTCTCCACATAGACGCGGAGGGCCGCCAGGTCCAGGTTGCCGGTAAAGACAAAGCAATAGTCCGCCGGGTTAAGCCCCCGCCTGACAAAGTTCATGGCTGCATCGATGTTCACCTGGTCCAGGTCCGCCAACTCCAGGGGCCGTACCGCAGGATGGTCCCCCAATAACACCCGGTTCAGCGTATAAGAAAAGAACGAGACCGGGCTTTCGAGCTGGAGGGGCAGGACCGTCCGGTACTGGTCCAAAAAGGCGCTCACCGCATCGGAATCAATCCTCGGCTGGGTAAAGTTAAGGTAGAGGAGCTCAAAAAGAGTCTTGAGGTCCTCCGTGGTGGCCATACCCTCGAAGCCCCGGTGGAAGAGGTTGGCCTCAAAACTAAGGCTCACCTGCTTGTCCGATAGTTTCTGCATCAGTTCGGACCGGGAATAGGGGCCAAGACCGGAGAAACTGAGCATCTCCCCGGCAAGCCTGGCGGAGATTTCCTCCCCCGGTGCCGCGCCGGAGAGCCCTCCCCGGGCCATGGCGGAGAAAGCCACCTCGTTATTCTTGTTCGCTGTGGGCTGGAGCACCACCGTTGCCCCGTTGCCCAGTGTCCAGAGCAGGGCTCCCGTGTCCGGGTCCTGGTCCTCGGCGGCAATAATACCGGGCACGGGATCGCGATCCAGAAGCTCACTGCCGGTCTCCGTCTCCTGGGGCGGCTCAATCCTGGCGGTTCTGCTCTCGCTGATGATAGAGCTGATATCCGCCTGTGTGGGCAGGCTCGCCGGGTTCGCTTCGGGGCCGATCACAAAGACAGTTATATCATCGGCCACAAAGTACTGGTTGATGGCGGCGCTGATATCGGCGGCGCTAATCCCCGGCAAGAGGGCGTTGGCCGCCGCAAGCTCCCAGTCGGGATCCGGCACAACTTCCCCCCGGAGGAAGTTACCGGTCAAGCTATCAATATAAGAGCTGGATTCCAGCCGGTCTTTTTCCGACACCTGCTGGTTAAGGCTCGAAATCAGAGCCCGTTTGGCCCGGCCGATCTCCGCGTTGGTAAAGCCGTAGCGGCTGATGGACTCCTTTTCCAGCATCAGGGCCCGGAAGCTCTCCCGTTCCTGCCCCGGCTTGGCGATTACCGCCAGGGCGTAGAAATTGGAAGCCTGACCGTAACGTTCCCCCCAGGTTCCCGCACCGGCATAGGGGGTTTCGGGCTTGAGGCTCGCCTCCGCAAAGCGCTGAGCGATCATCCAGTCGATCATGCTGCCGGTAAGATCGCCCCGGTACGCGGCCAGGTCGCCGGTCCGGGCCTGGGGCGGCCCCTTGTAGTAGACGATAAGCTCGGTATAGGGAAACTCGGGATCGGTGATAATCTCCACGGCAAGCCGGCCCTTTTGAGGCGCCGGCAATTCATAAGCGGGCCGGTCCAAGGGCGTTGCGGGCTTGGGCGCGCCGAAAAGGGAAGCCAGGGCCGTTTCCATGGCGCCGGCGTCAAAATCGCCCACCAGAATAAGGGCCATATTGTCGGGGCGGTACCACTTCTTATAGAAACCCTCCAACCGGGAGGCCGGAGCGTTCTGAATAATCTCCGGCAGGCCGATGGGCCAGCGGTCAGGATAAGGGGAACCCTGGAGCAGGACCGGCAGCATCTTCCGGTTGATCCGTTCACTGGCCCCGAGCCTGGACCGCCATTCCTCCATGATAACCAGCCGCTCCTCGTCCACATCCTTGGGGACAAAGCTGATGGCACGGGACCAATCGTCCATAATCGCCAGGGCCCGGCCGGGGATATGTTTAAGGCCATCGGCCCCGAATTCGGTAGGGACCTCGATACCGTAGACCGTCTCATCAAAAGACGTATAGGCGTTGACATCGGCGCCAAAGCTCATCCCCAGGGAACGGAGGTAGTCGAGGAGCTCCGACTCGGGGAAGCGCCCGGTGCCGTTAAAGGCCATGTGCTCCACAAAATGGGCCAGCCCCTGCTCGTCATCGGTCTCCAGAACCGAGCCCGTGTTGACCGCCAGGGTCAGGAAAGCCCGGTTTTCCGGCCGGGCATTTTGCAGAATATAGTACCGGAGCCCGTTGGGGAGGGTCCCGGTCCGCAGGGCGGAGGGAAGGGGGACGGGATCCTGGGCCTTTCCCAGGCCGCCATAGATATCAGCCCCGGTACCGCCCCCGGCCTTGGAAGAGACGCAGGAAAACAAGCCGAAAACAAGGCTCACGGCTACAAACAGGCCCCAGAGGACCTTGGCAACCCTCGTTATTCTAGACGTTTGTTGGATAAGCTGTATATTCATAGGACAAGTATAGAAAAGGCCCTCGATTTTGTCAAGCCATAAGCCCGCAACCTGCCGGACCGTAGTATATTTTCGAAAGGATATACCAAAGCTTCGCTGATTTTGACAAAGCCCGGCAGACTGCTAAAAGGTAATCCCCGCATTGATGGCAAGGCTGGGAACAAAACCGGCGACGCTTTCCGACAGGACGATGATATCAAAAAAATTGAGATTAAACTTCCCGACCCCCAGACCGCCCCCGCCTTCCAGTTCCAGGTAGAAGGAACCGAGCATGAGTTTGTAGCCGATAAGCCCCTTAATGACCAATGCGTCGATCAGCATAAAGGGGACCACCTCAAACCGGTCGTATCCGAGCGCAAGGCCGGCGTAAAAACCCTTGAGCGGCGTCTCGCTTACATAATACCGCCCGGCGAGGGATACATCGAACATAACGAGCTCAAAGGGATTCAGATTCAAATAGAAGAGACCGCTCCCGTAGATCGAAAAATGATCAGCAATAGCCCGCTCATACCCAGCCCCCAGTATGAGGGCCGGAGGCCCGTTTTCGGATGATGCATTGCTGAGCTGCACGATGGTAGCCACCAGGGTCGCCGCCGTAAGAGAGAGATTGACCGCGTTCATGGGCGGTTGCCCGCCCGCAGGACTACCGCCCGCAGGACTACCGTCCGCAGGACTACCATCCGCAGGACTACCGTCCTGAGAGCTCTCGTTCTGCGGTGGGGACGGCTGCGTTTCCTGGGCCGCGAGCCCAGCCGGCAGTAATAGGGCGATGAGCGCCACTAAAGCGATGGTTCTGAAACATCTCATAGTATGCCTCCTGATAGCTAGAATATACTTCCCTTGCCCGGCGCCGTCAAGCCACAGGGCCGCCCCCGTTGCCGGAGGCTGCCAAGCGCCACGGCTCCTTGCCTTTTTGGGCCACTACGGTATAGTGTGAAAGCAATGTTAACTTTTTGGTTCGATTCCGAACGTTGGCTGGAGGTAAATAATGCCGGAACTATCACGGTTTTATAACATCCAAGAAACGCTCAACAGCATAGAGCCGTTAAACTAGGGGGTGTAACAGGCTCCCTCCCCCCACGAAGACGCAGGGTGAAAGTCCCGGCTGCCGGCCATCTTTCCCGCCTTCAGCGTATGCTGTTCAGGCGCACGAAGGTTTCCGGGTGTTCCCTGCGCTGTTTGCGCCCTTGAGCGATAATCGCCTTTTCCTCCGCCGTCAAGTCTGTTTCAATAACAGGCTGCTCATCGACAAGTAGGGAAAAAAGCGGCCTTAGCGCACTAATGCTGTTGTCCGGCAATGTGTCGATAAAACGGTGCAATTCCTGCCTTGTGACTGCGATTGCGTTCATGTTAATTCTCCTTGTATGATTGCCCACGGGGTGCAATTTTATAAACGGTGATTTCTGTGTCCGTTTTGTCGAATCAACAACCTCGCCCTGAAGGACGAGGTATGTTGTTCTCTTAAGGTATTGGACTCGGGTTTAATACCCTAAGAACGCCCTAAAGGGCGGGGTATTAAACCCTCGCCACGAATAAAGCGTATTACAGAGTTGTATATAGAACGGTTAAAACTACTTTTCACACAAGTAACCGACCAACCGCTTGAAATGATGAATAGCCGGAATTGTCCCATTTATCATTTTGCGTTTGCGTCAAATAATAAAACGGCAAAAAAGATTGCAAGTGATATAATCGGGAGAGAATCAAGATGAGAACTACCAAAATTGAATGGACTGATAAAACGTGG
>JAITON010000065.1 GCA_031289935.1 Treponema sp. | reverse complement strand
ATAACTGTTCCCCATCTTTTGCCCGGCGTATATGGGGACCTGGCCGGAGTTGCGGAGCGCCGTCATGGGCATACGGCCCGCGGGGTTGTAATCCCCAAAGATCACGTCCGCGATGGCCTCGCCGCCTGAGATCCCCGGATACCAACATTCCAGAATGGCGTTGACGTTTTTCTGCGCCCAGACACTGCTCAGCGGGCGGGCGTCCAGGTGCAGTAATACTGTTGGTTTGCCCACCGTGCTAATCTCCCGGGCAAACTCCTCCTGGATCCCCGTAAGGCCGATGTCGTCGCAGTCGATACCTTCGCCGATAGTGCAGGAATTCCCCCAGCCGTATTTGCCCCCCAGGGTGAGGATCACCAGATCCGCCTGCCTGGCGGCCTCCAGGGCTTCGGCAAACTTGGAGCGGTCGCAGCCGGCCACTTCACAGCCCTCGGCGTAAACCACCTGGGCGTTGGGGACCTTGGCCTGGATCGATGCCAGGATGGTAGGGGTTATGTCGCCGTACATGGCCCGGATCGTTTCGGTAACCATCGGGGCTTCCTTGATAATCTCGGACCCCAGCATGGCCGGGGGCTTTTCGGCCTTGGGCATCATGGCGGACAGGGCCGCCGCCATAGCGCCGTCGGCATCCATGCCGGCCATATCCGCCTCCATGGTACCGCCAAGCTGCATTTCGATACCCGCCGGGTAGGTATAACAACCGTAGAGGAGCCTGATGCTGTCGGCATGGGGCCCCAGCACGGCGATTTTTTGCACCGTCTTGGCCAGGGGCAGAATCCCGTCGTTCTTGAGGAGCACGATGGACTGCCGGGCGGCCTTGAGGCTGTGGGCCCGGTGGGAAGGCTGTTGGTAGGCCTCCTCCGCCAAGTCTGCGAAAGGATAGGGGTTCTCGAAAAGGCCGAGCTTGAATTTGGTTTCCAGCACCCGGCGTACCGAACGATCCACCAGGGCCTCCTCAACCTCCCCAGCCCGGACCGCCTGGACCAGGAGATCCGTATAGCCCTTGGGGAAGGGACATTCCACATCAAGCCCGGCCTTGAGGGCCTTGACCCCCGCTTCCTGAAAATCCCGGGCAAGCCGGTGATGCACCAGCCGATCGATGGACATATAATCGGAGACCACCACCCCTTCAAAGCGCATCTCCTCCCGGAGCAGTTTGGTAAGGATCTCCCGGGACTGGATGATCATGTCGTTGTCGATGGTCCCGTAGGAGTTCATGATCGACTGGAGGCCCCCCTCGGTGATGGCCGCCTGAAAGGGTTTGGCGTAGACCTCCCGGACTTCCCTCGGGGTCAGGGGGTGGCTTGCCATGTTGAGGCCGCCGTCGCTGACCGCGTAACCCAGAAAGTGCTTCCCCGTAACCACCGCCCCGTTCCGCAGATCATCACTTTGTAGACCTTTGGTAAAGGCCACACTCATCATGGCGTTGAGGGTGGGGTCCTCGCCGTAGGTCTCCCCCACCCGGCCCCAGCGGGGGTCCCGGGCCACGTCCATCACCGGGGACAGGGCCTGGCGGTAACCGGCGGCAAGCATCTGCTTACGGATGATCTCCGCCATTTCCCGCACCGTGTCCGGGGCGAAGGTTGCCCCCAGGCCGATGGCGGAGGGGAAGATGGTGGCCCCGGCGCTGTTGATCCCGGTTACCGCCTCCGCATGGAGAATCGGGGGAATCCCCAGGGGATTGCTTTTTATGACCGTATCTACCACCTTCCGGTTAAAGGCGATAACCCCTTCCACCGTAGCCTGGGCGGCCATGCTCGCCACCTCGCCGATACCGTTGGTAAAGGGGGCAAGGCCCGGGGCCGGATCATCCCCCATCGCCATGGTACACTGCAGCTGCGCTACCTTTTGTTCCAGGGTCATGCGGGAAAGCAGATCCTCCACCCGCGCCGCCATAGGCTGACCAGCATCCTTGTACTTTTCCATTAATTCACTCCTCTGTAAGCGGCGGTATCGCCGCTGTCGTTAATCGGACATCAACCTTACAGGTTAATGATTACTCCTCCGGCTTTAAGGTGCCGTTCCTTAAGATCGCTTAATATTTGGGGAAGCTGTTTGTCCAGCTTGTAGAACAGGAGTACCACCGAACTCAGGCAATACAAGATGAGGGGCAGATAGACAAACACAAACATGATGGCCGTCATGGCCGGCGCGGCCTGAACATTAAGGGCGGGATTAAAATTGCCGATGGCCAGGGACCAGCCCAAAGCCGCAGCCCCCAGACCCGTTCCCACCTTGGTCCCCAGACTGGAAGCGGAATACACCAGCCCCTCGGTTCTGATGCCGGTCTTCCATTCACCGTAGTCAATCACATCCGCCATCATCACAAACCCTACCGCCGCCCCGGGAACCATCCCCAGCCCCCGCAGTACGCCGCCGGATAAAACCATGGGCAGACTGGATTTTCCAAATATCTGCATAACCAGACCCACAATCATAATCAGATAACCGATAAGTATCAAATTGCGTTTACCCGCCTTGACCACCAGGGGGGCCACAAAGAAAAGCCCGATAAGCAGGGGCACCATCGCGGTTATCGACAGAAGTCCTACCAGGGTCTCGTCGTTAAGCCAGTATTTGGCAAAATAGACATTTACCCCCATTGTACCGGCCGCAGTAGTTCCAATGATACTGTTGATAACCACCAGATACCAATACTTATTTCGTAACAACGCTCTCAGGGCCGTTTTGACCGGAACCACGTCCTCTTTCTTGGCGGAAGCGCCCACCCGCTCCTTGGTTCCGGCAAAACAGATAAAGAACAGCCCCGCCCCCACCGTGCCAAGGATAATAAAAGTGGTCCGCCAGGCCCCGGGGCCGCCGCCGAATCCGTTCACCATGGGCATGACAACGATATTCACGATGACCCCCATGAGTACTGCCCCCAGCATGCGGAACACGTTAAGCAGGGTACGATCCCTGCTGTCGTCGGTGATCAGGGCCGTCATGGTTCCGTAGGCCAGGTTGATGGCCGTGTAGATCAGGGTCCCCAA
>JAITON010000056.1 GCA_031289935.1 Treponema sp. | reverse complement strand
AACTCCCAAGCAATCCCGCCGTAGGCGGATTGCAGTCCACTATATGATATATTTACCCCATTACATGGACTGCAATGCAATGCCTTGCGGCCTTGCATTGTCGCACAACGGCCCGGCCCTTACGGGTCCGTTGTGCGGAAACGGCCATGGGGCACGGAATTGGAGTTCCGGCATAGCCGAAACTCCCAGCAATCCCGCAAGCAATCCCTGCAATCCACCTACGGCGGGATTGCCTGGCGGAATTGCCGGGTGGATTGCAGGCCACCACATGATATATTTGCGCCATCCGGTAGGATGGCGGCATCTCTGCCTTTAGTCCGTTTACCACGTGCAACATAACAATCCCCTTAGTTCATCGCCGCGAATCAACGCAAAAGCCTGAGGAGGCTCCCGTCGATGGCCGCCAGGACCCGCTCCCCCCGGCGGGGCGGCTCTGAGCGGGGGCTGAGGGCCGCCTGAAGGCTATACCCCCCGGAAAGTTCCAGTTCCAGGCTTATGCGGTCCCCTTCAAAGACAGCGCTCTTTACCAGCGCGTTCAGGCTGAACGTTGCGTTCAAACTGAACGCCGCGTTCGGACCTGAATCCCGCCCGATACTCACGGCGTCCCGGGGCACGAGAAGCCAGGCGGAGTTGCCGGCCTCCCCAGCCGGCCCGCCCAGCGGCCTGCCGCCCGGCGGCCCGCTGGGCGGGACAGATACCTGGAGCCTTCCCAGGGGAGAGCTGAGCCTGAGACCGCCGGGGCATGGTCCCTCGGCCCTGCATGGTCCCTCGACCAGGCATGGTCCTTCGACCATGCAGGGCAGCACCGTACCGGTCCCGAAGAACTCCGCCCCAAAACGGGTCCGGGGCGCCAGGAAGAGCTCCCGGGCCGGGCCCGATTCCAGAATCTTCCCCCCCCGCATGAGGGCGATCCGGCCGCCGATCACCGCCGCCTCTTCCCGGTCGTGGGTCACAAAGACCACCGGCCGCCCCGCCCCGCTCCCGGCCTTGATGAGGGAGCTGAATTCCCGGCGGAGTTCCCGGCGGAGGGGGGCGTCCAGGCTGGAAAAAGGCTCGTCCAGGAGCAGGGCCCGGGGAGCGGCCGCCAGGGCCCGGGCAATGGCCGCCCGCTGGCGTTCGCCCCCGGAGAGGGTGTCCACGGACCGGACCCCGTATCCCGCCAGATGGACCGCTTCCAGGGTCGTTTCCGCCAGGCGCCGCCGCGCTTCCCGGCCCATGCCCCGGATAAAGGGCCCATAGGCCGCGTTCTTCCCCACCGATAGATGGGGAAAGAGGGCCGGATCCTGAAAGACCAGCCCAATGTCCCGTTTCCAGGGGGGAACTTCCGTCAAATCCTCCCCGTCGATGCGAATTGTCCCGCTATCGGGCCGGAGGAGGCCGGCAATCAGGCCCAGGACCGTGGTTTTGCCGCAGCCCGAAGGGCCGGCCAGCACTAAGGTCTCCCCGGAGGCCACGGAAAAATCTACTTCCACCCTAAATTCAGGATAGCTTTTAATCAGATTCGAGACTTCAAGCGCCATGACGCCGCCCCTTTGCGGGCCTCCCCGCCTCGGAGAGGAGGAAGCAAAGACCTGCGGCCAGTATGAGGAGGGTCCCCGCCGCGCAGGCCGCTCCATAACGGTAGGCTCCTGCGGCCCGGTAGATGAGGAGCGGGAGGGTCTCCCAGTTTTCCAGCCCCAGCATGATCACCGTGTTAAGCTCCCCCAGGCTGAGGGCCGCCGCAAAGGCCCAGGCCGAGCGGAAACGCCGGAATATCAGGGGCAGTTCCAGGGTCAGCAGCCGCTTGAGGGGGCCGGCCCCAAAGACCATGGCGGCGGCGGTAGTGTTTTCGGGAATGTCCCGGAACCCCCCTTCAATGGAACGGTAGGCAAAGGGCAGGGCCATGACCGCCTGCACGAGGGCTGCGGCTGCCATGGTCCGGGAACTCTCCCGGCCGTAAAGGGCAAGCCAGCCCAGTCCCAGGACAATCCCCGAAGAGGCCAGAGGGACGGTCATGGCCCCCGGGATCAGGATCCCCCGGACCCGGGGCTTCGTATGGATGCCGGGACGGGCCGCCAGGGCAGCCAGGGCCGCGAGGAACACCGCCAGGCTTGCCGCCAGGGCGGCCATGGCCAGGGAGCGCCCCAGGGCAGGGAGGGCCCGTTCCCCAATAGCCGCCCACCAGTCCAGGGAAAGTTCCGCCAGAGCCATCCTGGAAGACCGGACCCGGAACGATTCCACCAGTATAGAGGCCAGCGGCCCCAGGACCAGGATCATCAGCACAAGCCCGTAGAGGACCGCCCCCGCCCGGCGCGGCTTAAACAGCCCGGCGGGCGGGAGATGGGATAAGCTCCGGCGGCTTTTCCGCTCACAGAGCAGATAGAGGCAAAAAACCCCCAGGGCGATGCCCGTTTCCACCAGGGCCAGGGCCGCCGCGCTCCTCATATCCAGGGAAAGCCGGGCATAACGGTAGATTTCCACCGCCAGGGTCGTGGCGCTGGGCCCGCCCCCCAGAACCAGGACCACCGCAAAACTCGTAAAGCTGTAGAGAAAGGCCAGCAACCCCGCCGCCAGTATAGAGGGCAGGGCCAGGGGGAGGAGGACCGTCAGGGCCGTTTTGACCGGGCCCGCCCCCAGGGCCGCCGCCGCCGGAGCGTAGGCCCGCCGGGCATCCGCCATACCGTCCCCGGCCAGACGGATCACCAAAGGAAAGTTGTAGAAGGCGTGGACCAGGACCAAGGCTGCGGGCCGGTAGAGGATATGCAGGGGCCCTTCCTCTGCGCCGGTAAGGGCCATAAGGCCCCGGTTGATCCAGCCCGAATTACCGAAGAAGAGGATAAAGCCCAGAACCGCCAGAATCGGCGGCAGGGCAAAGGGGAGCGCCGTCAGGGCCCGGAAAAAACGGACCGGCCCCCCTCCCCCGCCCGGAAACGCTGAGAGGAACCAGGCCGCCGGCAGCCCCAGGACCAGGGCTCCCAGGGCGCTGAGCGCGGCCTGGACCAGGGTAAAGAGGGCCAGAGCCGCAATCCGGCCCTCCCCAAAGGGCCCCGCGCCCGCCGCCGGAGCAAAGACCGGAGCCAGAGCCGCCCCATAGGGCAGCAGGAAGAGCAGCAGCACCGCCCCCAGAGGAGGCAGGGCCATAATCCAGCCGCTCCAGCGTTCCCGGTTAGATGCGTCCATAACTATGCTGGGACATTAGCCGGTATGTTATCATTGCACGCTCCTGGGCTCATTATACTCACCACCTTGGTTTGTACAAGGC
>JAITON010000029.1 GCA_031289935.1 Treponema sp. | reverse complement strand
GGAGGAGTGGAAAAAGGTTAGTATGGCGGATATTGACCGGCTTAAGGGTAGGCTCGCAGCTGTCCGCCGCGCGAAGGTTCCTTTCTTCTACGGTTCCGGCTTTTCGACGCTTGCTTTCATTCTGACTGCGGCCTTGTCGCTTTTTCTGCTGGCCCGTTTCCGAGGCGCCCCGGCGTTGTTCCTCGTGTCGGACATGCTGCTCCTGTCCTGGCCCTGGGTCTTCTTTGCCCAGGTGAACAAATGGTACCCGGCGGAACTTTCCCGGCGGCTTGCGATCTTTGAGCCGGTGCTTGGCTGCGACCTCCCTGCGTCAATCAAACTGGCCCCCAAACTGCGCTTTGATGAGGACGATATGGGCCGCCTGATCCCCGAGGACGTCCAGCCCGTGCTGGAACATGCCGCAGGCGGCGCGGCCGACCTGGTGGGGGTGCAGTTTCAGTGCGCCATCAACAAGGGTCCTAGCGGCGAGGTTCCCTACGTGTACGCCGTGGCGGTTACCCGTGGCAGGGGCCCTTCCTGGCAAAAGCTACGGGACATGCGCTTCAAGCGCTTCCTCACCGAGGCGGATTCTTCTGTGGAGGGCGGCGTAGAGTATGGCACGGTGGTGTTCCGCCAGAACACAAAGGCCCGGAGCGACGGCTATCACACCACAAAAGGGGATGTCGGGAAGCTGACCGGCTATATGGTACAGGCGCTGGAAGCCCTGCGTGGGAATGGCTAAAGCCGGCAAACGCCTATTTTGCTTTTTGGGTCATACTGAACTTACCGTTATTTTCATGGCTCAATCAACCAACCCCGCCGCAGAGTGCGCCGCCAACAGCCGGGGTATGGTTGTTCTCGTAAGGTATTTGACTCAGGGTACATACCCTTAGTTCCGCCCCAAGGGGCGTACCCTTCGCAACGAATCAACACGAATCAAAAATCGGCCAGGCCAACGGCACGGGGATAGGGGATTACGTCCCGGATATTCGCCATGCCGGTGATGTAGAGGATGAGCCGCTCAAAGCCCAGGCCGAAGCCTGCGTGGGGTACGGCGCCGTAGCGCCGGAGGTCCAGATACCAGCCGTAGTCTGCGGGCTCCATACCCAGCGCTTGCATGCGGGCTTGCAGGCGGTCCAGTTTATCTTCCCGCTCGGAGCCGCCGATGATCTCCCCCAGCCGGGGCACGAGTACGTCCATGGCCCGGACGGTCTTACCGTCATCATTCTGCTTCATATAAAAGGCTTTGATCTCCTGGGGGTAGTCCGTAACGATGACCGGCCCCTTAACCAGCTGTTCGGTGAGGAACTTTTCGTGCTCGCTCTGGAGATCGCAGCCCCAGTAGGGCTTGAACTGGAAGCGCCCGCCGCTCCCGGCCGATTCCAGTTCCCGGACGGCCTCGGTGTAGCTCAGGTGGACGAACTTCGATGCCACCACCGATTGCAGGGCCTCGATGATGCCCTTTTCGATGTGGGCGTCGAAGAAGGCCAGATCCGCCGCGCAGCTGGTCAGGGCGGTGGTAAAGAGCTCCTTGAGGAAGGCCTCGGCAAGCTCCATGTCGTCTTCCAGGTGGGCAAAGCTGATTTCGGGCTCCACCATCCAGAACTCCGCCAAATGCCGGGTGGTGTTGGAGTTTTCCGCCCGGAAGGTGGGGCCGAAGGTATAGCAGCGGGAGAGGGCCGTTGCGTAGGTTTCTACCTCAAGCTGCCCCGACACGGTAAGGAAGGCTTTTTTACCGAAAAAGTCTTTCCCATAGTCCGGGGCCTTGCCGGACTCTGCCAGAGCGGCCAGGTCCAGGGTCGTTACCTGGAACATGGCCCCGGCGCCCTCGGCATCGCTGGCGGTGATGATAGGGGTGTGGATGTACTGGAAGCCCCGGCTCTGGAAAAACTCGTGGATGGCATAGGCCATGCGGTTCCGCACCCGGGCCACCGCCCCAAAGGTGTTGGTCCGGGCCCGCAGGTGGGCGATCTCCCGGAGAAATTCCAGGGAATGACGTTTCTTCTGGAGGGGGTAGGCCCCCGCCGGGGCCTCACCGATGAGGCTGATACCGGCGGCGGCTACTTCCACGGCCTGCCCTGCCGCCGGGGAAGGCGAGAGCCGGCCCCAGACCTCCACGGAGGCCCCGGTGGAAAGGCCCTCCAGAGCGGCCAGGGAAGCGGCGTCTAATGCAGAGCCTAATGCAGCGCCTACCGCAGCGCCTACCGCAGCGCTGCGGTCGAAGGTACACTGGATGCTGCTGAAGCAGGAGCCATCGTTCACTTCCACAAAGACGAGGTTCTTGAGGTCCCGCTTGGTCCTGACCCAGCCCCGGACCCGGACTTCCTGTAGATCCGCCGGAGCGGACAAAATATCTTTAATCAAAGGGCTTAACATAGGGCTATACTACCCTCTTTCCATAAAGGGAACAAGGCTCCGCAGCGGCTCATCCCCGGGTACGCCTTGACAGAGCATGCGCAGCGTGTTATTATTGGATAATGGCAGAGCGAGTTCAGTTCCCCCTAATTAACTTCAAGAAGAGTTCCTACATTATTGTTGAGGGCAAGGAAGAGGCTAACGGATTTTTTATCATTCAGCGCGGGACGGTGCGGATTTTCAAGACCGTGGAGGTAGTGGAGGAGGAAGGGAGCCATATCCTGGGGCCGGGCAAGGTCTTTGGGGTGGTATCCGCCATGTCTTCCCATCATTATATGGAAAGCGCCATGGCTATTACGGACGTGACCCTGCTCCTGGTTACCCGGGACCAGTTTACGCTGTTTGTCCGGGACAACGCGCCTATGGCCCTGGAAATACTCCTCCAGCTTTCCCAGCGGGAGCGCTTCCTGACCGAATCCCTGGCCCGGCTGACCTTGAAGGATGCTTCCAGCGCCGATCCGGGCCACCTGTATACGGTGGGAGAATACTACGTCCTCCAGGGGCTCTTTGAGTTGGCCTATCATACCTACAACAGGTTCCTTAAATACTGCCCCCAGGACGCCCGGGTGGAACAGGTTCGGGAACGGATGCTCCAGATCGCCCCCCATGTGCATCATACCGGGCAGACCTTTACCGCCAGCGATAGCAGCCGGACCTATCCCAAGGAAACTATGATTTTTGCCGAGGGGGAGCCTGGGGACGAGATGTACATCATTCAGAAGGGGACCGTGAAGATGTCCAAGGTCGCCAACAACGGCGAGGTGCTGCTGTCGATCCTTAAGGACGGGGCAATCTTTGGGGAGATGGCCCTGCTGGAGTCCAAACCCCGGCCGGCCTGCGCGGTGGCCTTTGAGGAATCCACGATTCTGCCGATAAACCGGGCAAACTTTGAACAAATATTGAGCGTCAAGCCCCAGCTTATTACCCGTCTGGTTACCCAGATGGCGGAGCGGATATGGTTTCTCTATAAGCAGTTGGACAATACCCAGTTTCAGGATCCTCTGGCCCGGCTCTATAACACGCTCTTGATTCAGCTTGAACGGGACCAGGTGCCCATGGATTTCCCCAGCTCCCATACCATCGACTTCGGGCTTCGGGAACTCACCGATATGGCGGGCTTTATCCAGGGGGATGGGAGTCCGGCCCTGCGGAAGTTGACCGATAACGGCCGCATCCAGGTGTTGCAGGACAAAATCCTGATCGCCGATATTACCGAAATTTCCAGACGGGCCGAATACTTTCGAAAAGTTCACCGGATCGAGAGTCTGAAGAC
>JAITON010000015.1 GCA_031289935.1 Treponema sp. | reverse complement strand
CGGCAGCATCGTGAAAGGCCCTGGGAACCCCGGTATATACACGAGCTACTCGGGCTATACTGATGAGGACTCCGCAGGGACGGTACAGATGGCCCTTACCGGGCGCTGGCTCCGGGACCAGGGCTTTGCGTTCTGGGACCTGGGAATGCCCCTGGAGTACAAAGATCGCTTGGGGGCGGTGAATCTGGACAGCCGGCAGTTTGTAGAGCTCTGGCGGAGGGGGAGAAACGGCGCAAAGGGATCAGATGCGTAAAAAGCTTAAAGCAGAGAAAATGCGTTAAGCACTCAGAGAAAATGCGTTAAGCACCGCCCGGCCCATCTCCCTGGTGCCCACAATCTTCTCCGGCAGGGCGGCATTCCCGCCCCGGCTCCCGCCCCGGGAGGCGATGTCGGCGGTTCGCAGGCCCTGATCCAGCACGGCGTTCACGGCGGCCTCCAGGGCGGCGGCCTCCGCTTCCAGGCCGAAGGAGTAGCGGAGCATCATGGCCGCAGAGAGGATCATCGCCAGGGGATTAGCCAGGTCCTGGCCGGCAATGTCCGGAGCCGAACCGTGGATGGGCTCGTAGAGGCCCATGCGTCCCACCGGGGCCCCGGAACTACCGGGGGCCTGGGCGCCCAAGCTCGCGGAGGCAAGCATCCCGATGGAGCCCGTGAGCACCGAGGCCTCGTCGGAGAGGATGTCTCCGAACAGATTGCTCGTAACGATCACGTCGAAGCGGCCCGGAGCCCGGATAAGCTGCATGGCGGCGTTGTCCACATAGAGATAACTGGTTTCCACCGCCGGGTATTCTTCCGCCATAGCCTGGGCCGTTTCCCGCCAGAGCCGGGAAGATTCCAGCACATTGGCCTTGTCCACCACACAGAGCTTTTTCCGCCGGGTCATAGCCGCTTCGTAGCCCGTGCGGAGGACCCGCTCAATCTCGGGCCGGGAATAGGTCTCGGTGTCAAAGGCCGTGCCCCCGTCTTCGGAGCGGCCCCGCTTGCCGAAGTAGATACCCCCGGTCAGTTCCCGCACGATGAGGAGGTCAAAGCCGGGCTTGCCCTCGGAATTCGAGGCCATGAGCACCTCGTCCTTAAGGGGGCAGGCCGCCCGGAGCTGGGGCAGGAGCACTGCGGGCCTGAGGTTCGCGTAGACTTCCAGACCCGCCCGCAGCCCCAGCAAGGCCCGCTCGGGCCGCAGATTGCCCGGCAGAGTCTCCCATTGGGGCCCCCCCACGGCGGCCAGGAGTACCGCGTCGCACTGTTTGGCGGCCTCCAGGCTCTCCGCCGGCAGGGGCTCCCCGCAGCGGTCTATGGCGCAGCCCCCGGCGTCTAATTCCACGGTGTGAAACACGTGGCCGTACCTGTCGCCGGCGGCCTCCAGGGCCTCCACCGCGTGGACCATGATTTCGGGCCCAATCCCGTCACCGGGTACCAGCGCAATCGAATAGTTCATCCCAGCCTCCGGGCCGAATGTATCATGACAGGGCCCTGTTCGACAAGCTGGCATCAAGACGGCAGGACACGGACAAAAAAATCTGCTATATTTATCCCTGTGAAAAGCAACACCATAACTTCCATACGCCGGCTTGATAAAAGCATAGAGCTCCTGGTCGAATCCTATACCAGTTCCGGGCTGATCAACCACACCGGAGGGAACAGCCTCCCCAGCCGGGAAGGGGTGGAACGGCTCCTCCGGGGCCTGGAGGAGCTGCTCTTCCCCGGATTTCGGGGACAGGAGGGGCTGGACCACGATAATCTCAGGCTGCTCACCGCCGAGCGGGTCTATCGCCTGGCCCGGGACCTGGTCCGGGAACTCGAAAAGAGCATCGCCTTTTTGCTGCGGAACGAGGGAGCCGGTCCGGGCTGCGGCGGTCCGGGCTGCGCCGGTCCGGGCTGCCACGCGACGGCGGAACTGGTGGCGGAAGACTTCTTCGAAGAGCTTCCCCGGCTCCGCAGTCTCCTGGCCCTGGACCTGGAAGCCGCCTTTCGGGGCGATCCTGCGGCCCGGAGCCCCGAGGAGGTGATCGTCTCCTACCCCGGCTTCGATGCCGTCTGCACCCACCGGCTGGCTCACTTCTTCTGGACCCGGGGCATCCCCCTTATCCCCCGGATGATGAGCGAGCTGGTACATTGCCGCACCGGTATCGACATTCACCCCGGCGCGGAAATCGGGGAATCCTTCTTTATCGACCACGGTACCGGGGTGGTTATCGGGGAAACTACGGTGATCGGCCGGAACGTCAAAGTCTACCAGGGCGTTACCCTGGGAGCTCTTTCGGTACGCAAAGATGAGGCGGGCCTCAAGCGGCACCCCAGCATTGAGGATGATGTAACGATCTACGCCAACGCCACTATCCTGGGGGGCGACACAATTATCGGCCGGGGCAGCGTTATCGGCGCCAGCGTCTGGGTCACTTCCTCGGTGCCGCCGGGAACCACAGTCTACCCCACATCATAACAAGTGCAATCCCCCTTGCGGGCGAGCCTTGTGTAATTTAACGCGTCAATCTATCGGGATGGGCGAAGATGTTGACAATCTGTAATGTGCCTTCGATAATTTGGCCGTCGCTCATGTCTTCTGTAAAGATATGAGCGCAGCCGTGTTTGAGCGCCGAGGCAAGCATGAGGCAATCATAGTAGGAGTAATTATAGCGTTTCATCAGATGCAGGGCGTCT
>JAITON010000189.1 GCA_031289935.1 Treponema sp. | reverse complement strand
GAGCATGACCGTGAGGTGGTGCGGCGGACGTTCTCGCACATGAGCTGGCTTTCGAACGCGCAGCGGGTGAAGAGGGGGCTGGCGTTGACGCCGAGGGCGCGGCGGGGGCTTTTGACGATGTACCGGAACGGGGTGAGGGAGTACCGGCAGGGGTACGGAGAGCTGATGAGGCGGGATATTTACCGGAATCCTGCGTATCTGGGGGATACGGAACGGGAGCGGCTGAAGGTGCGGCTGGTTGGGCAGGAGGAGAAGCTTGACCGGCTGTCGCCTGAGCGGATACGGCAGATGGCGGAGGGGATAGAGCTTGAGGAGTTCCGGGAGGCGGTGAAGAGCGGGAGGTACGAGATAGAGAGCGCGCTGGAGAAGCGGTACATCCAGGATTTGGAGAAGAAGATCAGCGGGGGTGAAGAGGCGTTAGCGGAGCTGGGCGAGGACATCAAAGAGGAGCGGCGGGTGATCAACGGGTGGCAGGAGCGGGAGCTGCTGGAGTTGACGGAGGAGATGGAGGGGCTGAGCGCGGAGGGGATAAGCCTGACGAAGGAGTTGAGGGAGAAGCTGGCGCGGGGTGAAAAGGCGAGCAAGTATCTGCAAGAGCGGATCAAGGTGAACCGTGAGAGTTTTTACGGGGTACAGGAGCGATGGGAAGGGCGGCGGCGGCTGGGGTGATCGGAACGGTATGTGCTCAGGACCGTTGACGCGCTTCCCCTCATCTTGTATAGTAACCCTGGCTGATACAAAGCGGACTGCAAAAATCGAAATCTCAAGGAGTGGCCGGTAATGGCAAAAACGTTCAAACGGGGCTTAAAAGTCCCTACGCGGAAGCATGCGACCGAGGGAAGGCCGGTGGAAGTGGTCCCGGTCCCCAGGCTGGTGTACATCCCCATCAATCAGCACTTCGGCGCCCCGAACAAGGCTCTGGTAGCCCCGGGCGACCAGGTAAGGCGGGGTCAGAAGATTGCCGATGCTCTTAATCCCGGGCCTATGACGGTCCCGGTCCACGCCTCTATCTCGGGGGTTGTGAAGAAGATTGAGGTCCGTACCCAGGCGAACAATACCGACGGTCCCTGTATCGTCATTGAAGCCCCGGAAGAGACCAATCCAGAGCAGGACGAGGTCTTTATGCCGCCCCTGAACCATCTTTCCTGTACCAGGGAGGAAGCCCTGGCGCGGATCCGGGAGGCGGGTATCGTGGGCATGGGGGGCGCGGGCTTTCCGGCCCACATCAAGTTGAACCCCGGCAAGCCTGTGGACATCATCATCGCCGACGGGGCCGAGTGCGAGCCTTACCTGACCACCGACGAGGCGGCCCTGACCGAGAAGCCCCATATGGTGGTCCTGGGTCTGGCCATCATCATGAAAATCGCCGGGGTGCATAAGGCCGTCATCGGTATGGAAGACAACAAGGCGGACCTGATCCCCATGATTGAGCGGGAAATCAGGATAGGCGGCTTTCCCGGGGAAATCCGGGTGGGTCTCTGCCGCACCCGCTACCCCCAGGGGGGCGAAAAGATGCTCATCGCCGCGCTCACCGGCCGGGAAGTGCCTTCCGGGGGGCTGCCTATGGACTCTGGCTGCATCGTCCAGAATGTGGGTACCCTCTCGGCTATTGCCGAGGCCTTTACCTTGGGGAAGCCCCTCATCGACCGGGACCTGACCGTGTCCGGCGGGGCCTGCAAGACCCCCAAGAATATCCGGGCCCCCATCGGCACCCTGCTCACGGACCTGTCCAAGGATTTTATGGATGTGGATACGGAAAAGCTGCGGAAGATTCTCTTTGGGGGGCCTATGATGGGGAACGCTGTGGCCAGCCTGGCCATCCCGATCCAAAAGAATACCTCTGGTATCGTGCTCTTGACTGCGGAAGAGACTGCGGCCTTTGCCGAAGGGCCCTGTATCCGCTGCGGCCGCTGTATCCGCAACTGCCCCATGAAGCTTTCTCCGGTACTGATGAACAACGCCCTCGATGCAGGCGATCTGGACGAGGGGGTCTGGGCGGGCCTGATGGACTGTATCGAATGCGGGAGTTGCAGCTTCATGTGCCCCGCCCGGATCAAGCTGGTCCAGCGCTTCCGGGTCGGCAAGGGGCGGCTCCGGGCGCGGCAGGCCCTGGAAGCGGCCCGCAAGAAGGCCGCCGAGCTCAATAATGGAGGAAAACAGAATAATGGCTGATCTTTTGCTCGCTTCGAGCCCCCATATTGCCTCGCCGGACGATTCCCGGCGGCTTATGGGCCACATGCTCATCGCACTGACGCCGGTAACGGTCTTTGGGGTGCTCAGCTTTGGGCTATCCGCCCTGCTCAATATCCTGGTGTCTCTGGCGGCGGCGGAACTGGCGGAGTTTCTCTTCCGCAAGATTACCCGCCAGGATATCCGCAACGGGGACCTTTCGGCGGCTATCACGGGGCTGCTCCTGGCCCTGATTATCCCGCCGGGTACGCCCCTCTGGATCACTGCCCTGGGATCGGTCTTTGCTATTATCGTGGCCAAGGAATTTTTCGGCGGCCTGGGGGCCAATGTATTTAACCCCGCCCTCACCGGCCGGGCCTTTCTTATCATGAGCTTCCCGGCGGCTATGACCACCTGGAACCGGCCCACGGGGTCCGGCGGCTTCCTGGCCGACGCGGTAACCGGGGCCACTCCCCTGGGCATACTGAAAGTAGGCGAGACCGTGGCCGATGTGGGGCGCAGCTTCGCCGAAACGGGGCTGGCTGCCTCGCCGGATTACTGGCCGGTAATCAAGACTATGTTTATCGGTTACCACGGCGGCTCCACCGGGGAAACTTCGGCGCTGCTCATTCTGGCGGGCTGTTTCTACCTCTTGATCACCAAGACCATCGACTGGCGGGCTCCGGCGGCTATGATCGCCGCCACGGTCCTGGGCTCCCTGGTCCTGGGCATGGATCCCCTCATTGGTGTGCTGGGCGGCGGGGTCCTCTTCGGGGCGGTCTTCATGGCTACCGACTATGTGTCGGGCCCCATTACCGCGCTGGGTAAGCTGATATTTGGCTGCGGCGCGGGGCTCATCACCGTCCTGATCAGAAAATTCGGGAACTATCCCGAAGGGGTTACCTATGGTATTCTGATTATGAACGCCGCCGCTCCCTTCCTGAATAAACTGATCCAGAAGAAATACGGCTTTGTGCCCAAAAAGAAGCCCGTGGCAGCGCAAGGAGGGGCAAAATGAAAGAAAGCTCAAGTGTGGGGGGCATCCTCAAGTTAGGACTGGTCCTGGCCCTTTTCGCCGCAACGGCCTGCGTGGGCCTGGCCTTTGTCTATACCGGCACCGAAGAACGGATAGCGGACAATCAGACCGCCAAGCTTGACGCGGCGTTAAAGGACATCTTCGGTGATGATGCGGTCTTCGAGGAGATTGCCGGCTTTCTGCCGGCCGGTGAAAACGCCGTGAGCTTTGGGACGGCCTACCGGGCAAAGAAGGGAAACGTCTTGGCGGGAATCGCCCTGAACGTTTCGGTTACGGGCTTTAACGATACGCTTACCGCCCTGGTAGGAGTGGGGACCGACGGAAACATCACCGGCGTCCGTATCCTTAAAGACACCGACACTCCGGGCTTAGGTGCCAACGCCGCTTCCCCGAATTATTTTGTGGACAAACCTGAGAACACCAAAACCTTTTACGGCCAGTTTACGGGCATGGCTTTAGACGGAACTATCAAAGTCGCGAAAGACGGCGGCCGGGTCCAGGCCGTTACGGCGGCGACTGTCACCAGCCGGGCCGTGGCGTTGCTGGTGAATACCGCCGGGGAGGCGGGCAAAAAATGGCTCGCCGCCGAAGGGGGCTTAAAATGAAAAACTTCTGGAAAATTTTTGTAAACGGTCTGATAAACGAGAACCCCCTGCTTATTCTGATGATCGGCCTCTGTTCGTCTTTAGCGGTTACCACAAGCGTGGTAAACGGTATCGGCATGGGGCTCTCCATGACCTTCGTGCTCCTCATGTCGGAGATTGTCATCAGCATTTTCCGCAAACTCATCCCCCAGTCGGTACGGATACCTATCTTCATCATCGTCATAGCGGCCTTTACCACCATCATTGATTACGTGCTTCAGGCCTACTTTCCCGATCTTTCCGAAAGCATGGGCCTGTTCATTCCCCTCATTGTGGTGAACTGCATTATCATGGGCCGGGTCGAGGCCTTCGCTTCCCGGGAGCCCTTGTCCGGCGTCATCCCCGACGCCCTGGGTATGGGGCTGGGGTATACCTGGGTGCTGGCGGGGATTTCCCTAGTGCGGGAACTTTTGGGCAGCGGTTCAATTCTGGGCCTTAACGTGCTGGGGCCCTCCTACACGCCGATTCTTTTTTTCGCCCTGCCGCCGGGGGGCTTTTTCGTGTTCGCCCTTTTTATCAGTTTCGGGCTTTTTCTCAAATCCCGAAAATCCAAATCCCCGGTTGATCGGGACAAAGCGGGGTGCTGCTAATGAACCTCTTCAGTATTTTCTTCAAAGCTGCGTTAAGCGACAACATTGTTTTTTTGAGCTTTCTTGCCCTCTGCCCCTTTATCGGGATGAGTACCGATGAAGATAAGTCGGTAGGCATGGGCCTGGCGGTAACCTTTGTTACCGTGCTTGCCACCTGCGTAACCTGGCCCATCTATCGATTTATCCTGGAGCCCCTGGGCTTGAAATTTTTGCAGACTCTGGCCTTTATTCTGGTTATCGCGTCCCTGGTTCAGCTGGTGGAATTCTACCTTAAAAAATCCGCCCCGGCCCTCTACAATTCCATGGGGATATACCTGGCCCTGATCACCACCAACTGCGCCATCCTCTACGTTACCCTGAACAATATTTCTAGGGAGTTTGATTTTATTGAGGCCGTGGTGTACGCAGTAGGCGTGGCCCTCGGTTTCCTGTTGGCCCTGCTGCTCCTGGCGGGAATCAGGCGGCGCATTAAGACCAGTCCCATTCCGGCCTTTATGAAAGGGACCCCGGTGCTGTTCGTCTGCGCGGCCCTCCTTTCCATGGCCTTCATGGGCTTTTCGGGCCTGGTAAAGTAAGGGGGATGTGATGAACATTGTACTGTTAACCGCGATTTTTGCCCTGATCCTGGCCTTTGTACTGGGCGCGGCTCTGGGTATCTTCAAGAAGATTTTCGCTGTCCCCGAGGACCCACTGGCGGGACAGATTCGGGAGATCCTCCCCGGCGCCAACTGCGGGGCCTGCGGCTACCCGGGCTGCGACGGCTATGCAGCCGCCCTGGCAAAGGGATCGGCCCCCGCCAATAGCTGTTCCGTGGGAGGCCCCGCCGTGGCCAAGAAGCTCGTAGCCCTGGTGGGTGGCGATGCCAATCTGGTCCCTGTGATGGCCGTCCTGGCCTGCCGGGGTTCCCGGCAGCACGCCCCCCTCAAGGGCGAGTACACCGGCATCCCCACCTGCCGGGGGGCCAAGCTCTCCGCAGGGGGAACCAAGCTCTGTGCCTGGGGCTGCCTGGGCTACGGCGACTGCGTGGCAGTCTGTAAATTCGGCGCCCTTTCCATGGGGTCCGACGGTCTCCCGGTGGTGAACCAGGATAAGTGTACGGGTTGTACGGTCTGTATTGCCGAATGTCCCCAGCAGCTGCTCCGGGCGGTCCCCCGTGACCAGGCGGGTTCCTTCGCCTTCTGCTCCAACCGGAACCCCGTCAAGGCCAATGTGTTGAAAACCTGTAAGGTGGGCTGCATCAAGTGCGAGGCCTGCGTCCGGAACTGTCCCCAGGGAGCTATCGCTATGGAGAACGGCATCCCCAAGGTGGATTACGGTAAGTGCGTGTCCTGCGGGACCTGCTTTTCCAAGTGCCCTACCAAAGCGATACGGCCAATCAGGATCGCTCCCGTGCAAACTGCCGAGGCAGCCGCTCAGGCATGACCACCGGGCAGATAAACGGGCTCTTGGCAGACATTCTGGCTCTGGCGGTCTTTTCCGGTCTTCGGGACCATCCCCTGCTGGGAAGCCTCAGGGTGCTCCTGGCGGACATGGTCTCAGGGGGTTGGGGGAATTTCGGCGAAGAAGCCCCTGACAAGGGAGATCTGGCCGAATTCGAGGGCTTTACCGAATCCTGGCCTGACCTGGTCCAGGATTGGGCGGCTTTTACCTCCGCCCTGCTCCAGTTTAGCCGGGATTCTTCCTTTTACTTATCCGTGGCCCGGCTTGTTGCGGGAGACGACAATCCCTTTACTCATGCCGCCGAAGGCCCCGGGAATCCGCCCCCGGTACTCTGCGGTCTCACAAAAACCGACCTCTCCCGGCTGGGCCGCATCGCCGGCCTGGAAATTCACAGCCTGGGCTTCCAGGTGGCGGAGATCCTCCGCAAGGCTGGCCTGGAACAGGCGGCCCAGAATATTGAGGAGGAATCCCGGGTGCTCTGGGCAGCCGCCCACCAGCCCGAGGCGGAAACTGAACTGGCAGCCCTTTTCCCGGGAAACTCGGCCTGGGGGAATGCCCTCCCCGGCTTTATTGAGTACCTCCGTTCCCACGGGGCCGGTGTTCTGGGGCGTGCCAGCGCCTTTTCCTGGCATCCCCAGGTCTTTGCCGCAAGCCAGGATGCCTCGGAGGATTTGGCCGAGGGCTCTCTCCCCATCTTCATGCCACCGAGCTTTGTTTGGCCTCTGGCTCTGCGTCCCGTGGCCAACCCCGACCCCGTAAACCTGGAGGACCTCCAGGGCTACGAGGCCCAGCGCTCCGTGGTGATCGCCAACACCCGGCGCTTCCTGGAAGGGAAGCCCGCCAATAACCTCCTCCTCTACGGCGACCGGGGGACCGGCAAGTCCGCCACCGTCAAGGCCGTCTGCCGGGCTTATGCGGAAAAGAACCTCAAGCTCATTGAGGCCCGGAAATCGGACCTGGCCCAGCTCCCGGCCCTTCTGGACCTTTTGGGGAGCCGTTCCCGGTCCTTCATCATCTTCATCGACGACCTTTCATTTGAAACTACCGACGATTCCTTCCGAAGTCTTAAGGCCTTTCTCGAAGGAGGCCTCGAAACCCGGCCGGCCAATGTGGTGATTTACGCCACCAGCAACCGCCGCCACCTGGTCCGGGAGCGTACCGTGGACCGTCCGGACACGGCCCAGGTATCGAGCGCCCTGGCGACCGGGGACATGCGAGCCTTCGACACCATGCAGGAGCAGCTTTCCTTAGCGGACCGCTTCGGTCTGACCCTGGTTTACAGCTCGCCCTCCCAGGAGGAATATCTCGCCATTGCCGAACATATCGCCCGCCGCCGGGGAATTCTGCCGGACGAAAGGTTTCGGGAGAACGCCCTCCGCTGGGAAAAGTGGTTCAACGGCCGCTCCCCTCGGACGGCCACCCAGTTCGTGGACTGGCTCGAGGGTGGGGCCGGCTTTCCCTGTGAATAAGACTTTTTCAAAATCTGACATTTCCAAAAAGCCTCACATTTTGAATTTTTTATCACTTTTATTGACATTTTTGAAAATTTTACTTGACAGCCCGGTAAAGCCGTGCCATAATAATCTTTGTCGAAAGGTTTCGATTAAACGTTTCAATCAATTAGGGGCGAAATGGCAACGATAAAGGATGTGGCATCGGCAGTGGGCGTCTCGGTAAGCACGGTCTCCTATGCGCTCAACGGCACGCGGCCCATCTCGAAGGCGAAAAAGGAACTAATCCTCAAGACGGCCCAGGAGTTGCGCTTCCGGCCCCGGGCAATCGCCCGGAGTCTGGCCAGCAAACGAACCCATATCCTCGCCATCCTCTTCCCCGCATTGGAACGGGGCCTGGGCCTTTCGGAAATCGATCTGATCACCCAGGCAGCCCGGGACGCCCTGGGCCGGGGCTACCACATGGTCATCTGGACCCTACAGACCGACGATGAGGAAGAGCTGCGGGAGCTCTTGGCCCAGGAACTGGTGGACGGCATCGTTCTGATGGAGATCCGCAACCGGGATTGGCGAATTCCCGTACTCAAAGAGACGGATATCCCCTTTATCATTCTTGGACGGGATGAAGCCGCACCGGGGGAAAGCTACATCGACGTGGATTTTTTCGATACCATGATGCGCTCCATTAGCTATCTCAAGGGGCTGGGCCACCGGCAGATCGACTTTATCAATCAATCCGAAAAATCCTTCCGGGACGGCTACGGCCCCGTGGTACGCACCCACGAGGCCTTTGAGTATTTCTGTGGCAACTTCGATATTGACGGCCGGGAATATTTCTGTGGCTGGGAAAGCGAGGCTGTCCGTAGCCGGACTATATCTCTATTGTCTGAACGGCAGGGGACCACGGCCTGTATCGTGATGAACGACAAGGCCCTGCCGGGGATCATCGCAGGGCTCTCGGGTCAGAGACGGCGGATCCCCGAGGACATGTCCCTGGTCTCAATCATCTCCTCTGCCGGTGCGGCCTCCTTTTTTCTGCCGGCCCTGACGAGCTTTGAGATGGATATCGACGCCATGATGGAGGCGGCGATCTCCCAGCTTATCGCGAAGATTGAGGGGCGCTATGCCGAACTGTCCACACGTCTGATTCCCTGCATTTTGCGGGAACGGGACAGTACAGGCATGAACATGGTCACAAGAGACCGTATGGTTTCTTAACAAATAATGAGGAGTGTATCATGAAAAAATTCGTTCTAACGGCCCTGGTACTAGTATTGGGACTGTCGTTTGTCGCCTGTACTCGCAGCGCTGCAACCGCATCGGGGAGTGGGGAGATTGTTATCAACTTCTACGCCGCCACCGACCATGTGTCCTTCCTGACCAGAATGGTGGAGACCTACAATGCGCAAAATCCTGGGATACAGGTGGTGTTTCACAGTATCCCTAACGATGATTACGATGACAAGGTCAAGGTTCTCGCTACCGGTTCCAGTGAGATGGATGCCTTCTGGATTCGTACGCCGGCCCAGGCTCAGCAGTACATTAGCAACAATGCTCTGCTGGATCTGCGCCCGTATATAGAAGCCGTGGGCCTGGATCTTTCCCCGATCATCGACAGCTCCCTGCCCGGAGCCATGCGGGACGGAAAGATCTACGGGCTCCCCATGACCGGATCCTGCTGGATGCTCTTCTATAACAAGGCCCTGTTTGATGCCAAGGGTCTTGAGTATCCCGTAAACCTTAGCTGGGATCAGTATCTGGCCCTGGCCAAACAGCTTACCTACACCGAAAATGGCAAGAAGTACTGGGGAGGCGTCTGTCCCCCCTGGACCATGAACCTGGGCGCATCCTCCGCCGGCGAATACCTGACGGCCCCCGCGCCGATGCCCTACACCCGCCGCTATGCGGAGGTGCTGCACCGCATGTATGTGGACGATAAGAGCCACCCCAGCATTGAAGAAATGAGCGTCGGTACCTTTGACATCAATCCCTTCTTCGAGGCAGGCAATGTCTATATGATGATCAACGGCGACTGGGAATTTTTCCTGCTGAATCCATCCCTGAATTACGGTGTAGCGCCCATGCCGGTCTTTGATAATATAGCTCCGGGCTCCTCGGTGGGGCAGTCCTCCTATTTCGTGGTCTCCCCCAGTTCCAAGCATCCCAAGGAAACCTACGATTTCATTGCCTGGTGTAACACCTCTCCCCAAGGTACGACCATTTATGCCGAGACTTCAAGCATACCCAGCTATCCCACTGCGGAGGCCCTTGCTGCGTATCAAAAACTCGTAACGGTCCCCGGTGTGGAGTACCGCTTCTCGGCGAAAATCGGATCGGAACAGGGTACCGAGCCCTATTACAACACGGTGAATGAAACCTTCGTACAGGAGATACAGCTCTACCTCCTGGGCGAAAAAACACTGGATCGTATGTTCACCGACTTCATACAGCTTCGGGATGAGGCTATCGCAAATTATAAATAAGGTTGCGGACAGCAGGGATGCTCAAGGAAAAATCCCTGCTGTCCGTACCGCCTGCGATCATTTCAAATGAAAGGAGGTTTTTATGGCCAGACGAAAAATGTCCTCCATGGAAAAAAAAGAGGCCTTGAGCGGGTATCTGTACCTGCTGCCCAATCTTGCCGGATTCCTTATTTTTACTGCCATACCGGTGGTAATGGGGCTGGTGATCAGTTTTACTAATTACAGCGGTTTCCCCGGCGCTTCCTTTGTGGGGTTTGAGAATTACCTCAGGATGTTCAAGGATTCGCAGTTTGTCGCGGCGCTGCAAAACAATCTGGTCTATTCATTAATCAGCGTACCCCTCACCATTTTGGTATCTCTGGTTCTTGCTCTGATGCTGAACAAAGATATTCCCCTGGGAGGGGTCTATAAGACCCTGTACTTCTTCCCCAACCTGACCTCTACCGTGGCGGTAAGCTGCGTGTTCATGCTGCTCTTTGAACCCAATAACGGCCCGATCAACCATTTTCTGGGGATGCTCATCCCCCAGGAGTTCCTGCCCAGGTGGTTCTTTTCTACCAAGACCGCGCTGATCACGGTGGTACTGGTGGTGGTGTGGAAGCAGGCCGGATACTATATGATCATGTTTCTGGCGGGTCTGAAAAATATCCCCCAGCATTTGTACGAGGCGGCCCGGATCGACGGGGCCAACGCATGGCAGTCTTTCTGGCATGTTACCTGGCCCATGCTCTCTCCCACCACCTTCATGGTGACAATCCTGGGCATTATCGCGTCATTTCAGGTCTTCGATATTATCAACATTACTACCAAGGGCGGCCCCGGGCGGTCAACAACCGTATTGGTGTTCCGTATTTACCGGGAGGCCTTCCGCGACTGGCGCATGGGCTATGGCTCGGCGATTGCCTATTTTCTGTTCCTGATCATTCTGATTATTACCATTATCCAATGGCAGGGACAGAAAAAGTGGGTCAACGAGGACTAAGGAGGCAGGTATGGCAAGCGGAAAAAAATTCAAATTGGCTCCCGGCAAGGTTATCCTTTTCATCCTCTGTCTCGCGGTGGCGTACATCATGGTGGTTCCCTTTGTATGGATGGTCAGCGCCTCCTTCAAACTGAACACCGAAATATTCAACTATCCTATAGAGTGGATACCAAAGGTGTTTCATCTGGATAATTACGATGCGGTGATGACCGATATTAATTATCCGGTGAATTTTTTTAACTCGGCAAAGCTCGCCGTTATCATCACGGTGCTTCAGCTCTTTACCTGTTCCCTGGCGGCATTTGCCTTCAGCAAGCTGCACTTCCCCGGCCGGGATAAGATTTTCCTGGGCTACCTGGCCACTATGATGATCCCCTGGCACGCCATCATGATTCCCCAGTTCATTATCGTCCGGAGCCTGGGGCTCTACAACACCCACTGGTCCTTAATTGTGCTACAAGCCTTCAGCGCCTTCGGGGTCTTCCTCCTCAGGCAAAACATGCTGAGTATCCCCAACAGCCTGAGCGAGGCCGCCCGGATCGATGGCTGCTCCAGCTTCCGTATCTACTGGAACATTATCCTGCCTCTGACCAAGACGGGGCTGGCGACCCTCTGCGTCCTCAGCTTCAACGGCATCTGGAACGACTATATGGGACCCATGATCTACCTGGATTCGGAGGCCCTCAAGACGATTCAGATCGCTCTGGCGAGCTTCCGGGAGCAGTACAGCGCCAATTTTGGGGCAATCCTGGCGGGGACGGTCATCTCGATCATCCCGGTGGTGATTGTTTACGCCTGCGCCCAGAAGTACATTGTCGAAGGTATCGCCTACGCAGGAGTTAAGGGATAATGCTATTTGAGAAACACGAAATTTCCACGGGCGGGGGGGCGGCCGCTCCCCTGTACGTGTATCTCCTGGACAATTCCCGGGAAATTGACCCCCGGCGCCGGCGTCCGCTGGTGCTGATCTGCCCCGGCGGGGGCTACGAAATGACCTCCGACCGGGAGGCCGAGCCCATTGCCATGCAGCTTCTCGCGGCGGGCTTCCATGCAGCAATACTACGCTACAGCGTAAGGCCCGCAATATTCCCAGAGGCCCTTTGCCAGCTTGCCGCCTCGGCCGCCCTGCTCCGCTCCCACGCGGCGGCGTGGAACATCGACCCTGAGCGCGTCTTTGTGCTGGGCTGTTCCGCCGGAGGGCACCTGGCCGCGAGCCTGGGGGTCTTCTGGAACAAGGGCCTTATCGAACAGGAAACGGGCCTTAAGGCGGCGGAGTTCCGGCCAAACGGCCTGGTGCTGGTCTATCCGGTGATCAGCTCCGGCGAATACGCCCACCGGGGCAGCATGGAAGCCTTACTGGGGGGCCTTACCGACGATACGCATCTGGCAATGATGGCCCTGGAAAACCAGGTTGACCAGGAAACGCCGCCGGCCTTTTTGTGGCACACCTGGGAGGACGACTGTGTGCCGGTGGAAAACAGCCTTATGTTCGCGGCGGCCCTGCGCAAAAACCGTGTGCCCTTCGAGATGCACATCTATCAGTACGGCGGCCACGGGCTCTCGCTGGCGACACCGGAAACGGGCAACTCCGGCGCCCCGCCGAATGTACCGGGCTGGATAGACCTGGCGGCAAACTGGATACGGGCGTTTAAGGCTTAGCTAAGGTAAGGAGAACCCATGGAATACGCCGATTTGAGCAAGGGAATGGCGGAAGTCGAGGCGGTAATTAGCGCAGGACCCTATCAGGATAGCTGGGAGAGTCTTAATACCTGGCAAACGCCCCAGTGGTTTTACGGGGCCAAGTTCGGCATCTTTATCCACTGGGGGGTCTTTTCGGTACCCGCCTATTCAAACGAGTGGTATCCCCGGAACATGTACATCAAGGGGATGCCCGCCTACGAGCATCATATAAAGAAATACGGGCCGCAGAAAGACTTCGGCTACCAGGACTTTATCCCCCGCTACAAGATGGACCGCTTTGATCCCGCCGAGTGGGCCCGGGTCTTTAAGCAGGCCGGGGCCCGCTACGTGTTTCCCCTGGCGGAACACCACGACGGCTTCCAAATGTACCGGAGCGTAATTTCCCGCTACAATGCCGTGGAAATGGGGCCCCGGCGGGACCTTCTGGGGGACCTGCGCAAGGCCCTGCTTGAGGAGGGGCTGGTCTTCTGTACCTCCTCCCACCGGGCGGAGCACTGGTTCTTTCTGGGCCACGGTAAGGATTTTGACAGCGATGTGCGGGAACCCCTGCGCCGGGGCGATTTCTACTGGCCCTCCATGCCGGAACCGGATCATCAGGATTTGTACGGCAAGCCTGAACCCAGCGAGGAATATCTCCAGGACTGGCTCCTCCGCTGCTGTGAACTGGTAGATTCCTACCGGCCCGCCCTCCTCTACTTTGACTGGTGGGTGCAGCACCGCGCCTTTAAGCCCTATCTTAAGAAATTCGCCGCCTACTACCAGAACCGGGCCCTCCAGTGGGGGGCTCCCGCAGGCGGGTGCGGAGCGGATAGCTGCTCCGCAGGTAGCTGCTCCGCAGGTAGCTGCTCCGCAGGCATCTGCTCCGCAGGCATCTGCTACAAACACGAGGGGATGATGTTCGGGAGCGGCATCGTGGAGCTGGAGCGGGGCGGCTTTGCGGAGTGCAAGCCTTACAAGTGGCAGACCGATACCCCCACGGCCGTTAATTCCTGGTGCTATGTAGAGGAGCTCAAGTACAAGCAATCAAGGGATATCGTGCTCCAGCTTATCGACGTGGTATCCAAGAACGGGAACCTCCTCCTCAATGTGGGGCCCAAGCCCGATGGCACGATCCCCGAAGGCGATCTGGGCATCCTCAAGGATACCGGCGCCTGGCTCGCCCTGAACGGCGAGGGCATCTACGACAGCAAGGTCTGGCGCTCCAG
>JAITON010000181.1 GCA_031289935.1 Treponema sp. | reverse complement strand
TCCAGTTCGCGTGTAATCCTACCGGATTGCATTGCGCAAACTGGACTATAGTGGCTGGCCCCATCGGGGCCGGGCCCTTTCGGGGCCGGGTTTACGCTGCTTTGTTCAAATCTTCGCGCCGTTAGCATGGCTTAAGTATAGACCTTCCTGAAAACAATGTCAAGCGCTTTTTAAGGTTTTCGGAAAAAAAACCGAAAAACCGGGCAATTTCCTGGTCTAATCGTGCTATTTGAGCTTATACAAGGCTTCCTCGCCGTGAGCGCCTACTACCGTTTCCGTTTTGGGGTTAATGGCCAGGTCCATGGCTTCCATGGGCAGGGCGCCCAAAAGTATGTCATCGGCCTGGGGAAGCACGATGGCCTGGCAGACCGTACCACGGTTTTTCCAGTAGACCCGCACCGGCTCCGTCATGGGGTAGGCCGCCTCCGCGCCATCGGCAAGGGTTGAAGGCTCCTCACCTTCTATTTCAAGCCCGAGCTTTTGGCGGGTAGCTTCGTTGATAACCAGGGGCCAGGCCCTAGTGTCCACCATCGCGGTAACCGTTACCTGCCGCACTTCCGGCTCCTTGATAAGCCCGCGCCGGGCATTTATCGTGTCTCCCGCATTTTTCAGCGTGAGTTCCGTATACACTAATCCCATATTCATTCCTCTATATTGCCGGTAATAGCCTTTTATAGAAGCGGCGGCCCTACCGGCCTGCGGCGGCCTTAAAGGCGGTCCAGATACGCTCGTGCTCCTCGTCGGTTTCGGGGTTGATATTCTGGATCATCTCCATGTTGGTGCTAAAGCCTGCGGGCAGGGTGAGGAACTCCTTGAGCCCGGGACTGATGTAGGCGTCCGAGGCGGCAAAGGTGCTGTAGTAGCCCAGGAACTCGAAACACTGGGCGCCCCGCCGGGGGTCCATGATATAGTTGAGAAAGGCGTAGGCGGCCTCGGCGTTGGGGGCCTTACTGGGGATAAAGGCGCCCATGATACCAAAGCCGATACCTTCCCGGGGAAAGACTATGGAAAGATCGGGGCGTTCGAGCTTGGCCATGGTAACCTGGCCCGTGTACATGACGGCGGCCGCGATTTCGCCGGATATGAGCTCGTCCTGGAGGTTATCGTCCCTAATAAGGCGGATATTAGGGGCCAGGCTCAGCAGGCGGCTGCCTGCGGCCTGGATATCGGCCAGGTCGTTCGTATTATAGCTCTTGCCCAGAACCTTGAGGGCCAGGCCGTCGATAACCCGGTAGTTGTCGATGATACCGATCCGGTTCCGCAGGCTGGAGTCCCAGAGGTCGGCATAGCCCCTGATGGAAATGATCACCTGGCTGGGATCGTAGACGATGGTCTGGACCCCGGCGCCGTAAGGCACGGTGTACTCGTCATTGGGGTCGTAGAAGGGGCCCTGGTAGAGGGGGTTGATGTTGCCATAACCCGTAAGGCGGCTTTTATCAAGCTTTTGGACCAGGCCCCCGGCGATGGCGGTCTCGATAATGTAGTCATCGGCAATGATAAGGTCGTAGTCCCCTCCCCCGGCGGCCTCCAACCGGGTGAGCATGGTCTCATCATAGTCAAAATTGACATAGTTGATGCTGATGCCCGTCTCCTTTTCGAAGCCCTCCAGGATTTCCTGGGGGAACATCTCCGCCCAGGTAAACAGGGTCAGGGACTTCTGGGTTGGTTTCGAGCAGCCGGCCAGGGCGATCATGGCGATAAGGACCAATCCGATTTTCTTCATTTCCAATCTCCTTGTGATTACGAATGTTAGTTATATATAGCACATTTGCAAAAAAAAGGAAACTAGTTCTCACAGGTATTTAGTATATTTTCGCGTTTTTTCGGGGGACGGGCGAGCCAGGCGGAAATACTACAAAGGAGGATCGTGGCGGCGAAGACCAGGGTACAGAGGGCGTTGGTCTTGGGAGTTACGCCGGTCTTCATCTGGGAGTAGATTCTGATGGGCAGGGTGTTGGCGCCGGGGCCGGTAACAAAGCTGCTGATGATCACATCGTCAAAACTCATGGCAAAGGCCAGGAGGATGCCCGAGACTACCGCCGGGAGAATCAGCGGCAGGGTAATGTCGATGAAGGCCCGGCTCTCACCGGCCCCAAGGTCCCGGGCGGCCTCCACATAACTCTTGTCCAGACCGGCCAGCCGGGCCTTAACCAGGAGATAGACATAGGGAATACAGAAGCAGGTATGGGCGATAATCAGGCTCAGCATCCCCAGAGGGAGGCCCAGGAGAGAAAAGAAGACCAGGAGTACCATGCCGAGGATGATTTCCGGGGTCATAATGGGGAGAATAGACAGGTACTCAAGGATTTTCCCGAAACGGCCCCCCAGCGGGCGAAGGCCCGGGTGTTCCAGCTGTGCCGGCTGCGGCCGGTTTATCCCCACGGCTCCAAGGGTACCGATCACTGCGGCCAGGAGGCTCGAGACGGCCCCCAGGATGATGCTGTTGAGCAGGGCGCCGAACATAGCCCGGTCCCGGAAGAGCTCGGCGTACCAATCCAGGGTAAAGCCGCTCCATACGGAACTAAGGCGGCTTTCATTAAAAGAATAGATGATCACCAGGAGAATGGGGATGTACATGGTAACCAGGACAAGGACCAGATAGATGCGGGAAGCAAGAGCCGCCCCCCTGATACCGCCTCTCATACAAGCCCTTCGGGGATGGCGGCCCCACCGCCGGTATTCCCCACACGGCGGGTTAACCTGCCGTAGAGCCAGATAAAGAGGCCGGTCATCAGCATAAGGACCACGCTCAGGGCTGCGGCAAAGGGCCAGTCGTGGACCTTGAGGATCTGCTCGTGGATCAGATTTCCCACCAGCACCACCTTATTCCCCCCCAGAATATCGGCGATGAAGAAGAGGCCGATGGAAGGGATAAAGCTGAGGACTACCCCGGAAAACAGTCCCGGCATAGTCAGGGGAAGGCTCACCGTGAGAAAGGCCCGAAGGGACGAGGCCCCCAGGTCCCGGGCGGCTTCCACGAGCTCCCAGTCCAGCTTTTCAGCGCTGCTAAAGACTGAGTAAATCATAAAGGGAGTCAGGGCGTAGACCATGCCCACGGCCACCGCCGGATACGTGTAGAGGAGCCGGAGGGGCTCACCGGTCAGGCCTAAGCCCATGAGGGCCGAATCCAGGACGCCGTTGGCCCGGAACACGATCATCCAGCCGTAGAGCCGCATCAGGGAACTAGTCCAAAAAGGGATGATGATGAGCATCATTACCCGGTTCCGCCAGCGGGGGGGCAGCCGGGCCATAAAATAGCCAAAGGGATAGCCGATAAGGGCCACCAGGGCCGTGGTGAGGAATGCCAGTTGGAGGGACTGTATAAAGGTCGCAAGATACTCCGGTATACCGATCCGTGCGTAGTTGCGGAGGGTAAAGACCGCGCTGACCCCCCAGTTGCCCTCCCTTTGCAGGAAACTTAAGACCAGCATGTAGATGAGGGGCCCCACGATAAAGGCTAGGGTAAAGAGATACATGGGCAGGGTAGCCAGGATATGCGGTTTAAGGGCAGGTTTCATGCCTTATCCTCGACGATAACCGCGTGTTCCGGGAGCCAGGAAACCCGGACCTGGTCGCCCGGCTGGAGAGAGCTGTCAATGCCGTGGCGGCTAGCGATGATTTCCCCGCCGCCGGTATCTTCCGCAGTGATACGGAGCTGGCCCCCGGCGAAGCTCTTGTCGGTGATTCTGGCCAGGAGCCCGGCGCTATGCGTCAGCGAATCGGCGCCGGGGGCCAGATTCACGTGCTCGGAGCGGACCGCCAGGGTAAGGGGCTCGCCGATAAGCGCCACACCGCCGGGATCGGCGGCCGGGACCCTGCCCGCAGGACACTCCAACTGTACCGCGCCGTCGAGCCGGGCGACGGCCCTGCCCCGGATAATGTTGGCGCTCCCCACGAACTGGGCCACGTAGCTCGTCCGGGGGCAGTCGTAAATATCCACCGCCGAACCGATTTGCTCAAAAAGCCCCCTCCGCATTACCGCGATACGGTCCGACATGGTCAGAGCCTCTTCCTGATCGTGGGTAATATAGATAAAACTAATGCCAAGCTGTTTCTGGAGCCGCTTAAGCTCGACCTGCATCTGCCGCCTGAGCCGTAAATCCAGAGCGCCTAGGGGCTCGTCCAGGAGCAGCACCTGGGGCCGGTTCACCAGAGCCCGGGCCACAGCCACCCGCTGGCGCTGACCCCCGGAAAGCTCCCCAGGCATCCTGCGACCGTAGCCTGCAAGCTGGACCAGAGCCAGGGACTCCTCCACGGTACGCCGGATCTCCGCCTTGGACCGTCCCTTGAGCTTGAGACTGTAGCCGATATTGGCCTCCACGCTCATGTGGGGGAAGAGGGCGTAATTCTGGAAGACCATGTTTACGTCCCGCTTGTTGGGGGCGGTTTCGGTGATATCCTGGCCGGCCAGGAAGACCCGGCCTGAATCGGCCTGTTCCAGGCCGGCGATGATTCGCAGGGTCGTGGTCTTGCCACAGCCCGAGGAACCCAGGAGGGTTACAAACTCACCGGGACCCACGGAAAGATCCAGCCCCTTCAACACCTCCACCTCGCCAAAACGTTTAGTAACGCCCTCCAGCCGTAACAGTTCTGATACGCCCGTCATGGTTAGGCCCTGAACCCTCCGGTCTTTTCCGCCAGCATCTTTTTCAGGTCTGCTTCCACGGTGTGGAAACAGACCACGATCAGCATGATCACCGCCGTAATGCAGGGCGCCCAGCCGAGCATAAAGTTGATGGCCTTGATAGCGCTCTCGGGCTGGTCCACCAGACTTGCGTCAAAGCCCGACACCGACAAGGATATGGCGATAAGCTGGGTGGCCCCCGCGGTGGCAAGCTTGCTTGCCAGATTGTCGGCAGTGGAAACCATGCTGTCCAGACGGCGGCCATCCTTCCACTCGATCAGGTCCACGATATTGTTGCGGTTGGTATTGAACATCACAAAGGTGATAGTTACCGCGATACCCACGCCGATAGCGTCCACATAGATAGCGTAGGTGGAGAAGGGGTCGATGATAAACCAGACGGTCCCGGCGATAAACACCAGGGCGCCGAGGATCATGGTCTTCTTCCGCCCCAGCTTCTTGTCGATGATCCCCACAAAGAAAGACGAGACGATAGACGCCGCCAAATAGGCCGCCTGAATCGGGGTGGCTGCGGCAGTACTGTGGAAGACGTAGGTAGCATAGTAAGTAATGCAGGACATGAGGAGCAGGTTAATCACGCCGTAGCATATTATATAGAAGGTATTCATCACCCAGGCCCGGCTGCGGAAGAGCATCCGCACCACGTCCTTCGCCTTGAGGCGCTCCTCCGCCTCCCCGGCCAGGGGCTTGACCCGCTCCCTGGTGGTAAAGTAGTGGATAAAGCAGCCCGTGATACAGACCAGCCCCATGATAACGGCCACCGAGAGGAAGCCCCGGGCCGAACTCCCCTCCAGCAGGTTCCCCTTGCCATCCAAAGCGCCAAAGAGCCTGAGCAGGGGGAGGCAGGCCACAGCGCCGATGCCCGAACCCAGGCAGCCCCCCAGATTGCGGAACACGTTAAGGGAGCGCCGGTCGGCATCCACGTTAGTGGCCAGGCCCGCCATACTGTTGTAGGGAATGCCCACAAAGGTATTAAAGAGCTCAAACACGATGTAGATGATAAGGGCGACGGCCACGGTAACAAAGTCCGAAAGGCCAAAGTCCGAAAAGAGCAACACCACCGTGGCCGCCCAGGGCAGGGCCGCCCAGAGCGCGAAGGGCCGGACCTGTTCCCCGCCTTTAAAGCGGTGGTTTACCGCCCAGAAACCGACCAGCGGGTCATTGACCGCATCCCAGACGGTCCCGATGGCCAGCACCGTACCGGCTATCAGGATATCGATCTTGAGCACATTCGTCAAAAAGAAGAGGTAATAGAGACTCTTAAACTGATAAACCACGTTATTGGCGGTGGAAAAAGTCCCAAACCCCAATTTTTCCCCGATTTTAAGCCGCTCGGTAAAAACGGCAGGCGCCTGCTGGGGCCTCGC
>JAITON010000161.1 GCA_031289935.1 Treponema sp. | reverse complement strand
GGTCTACCGCGAAGCCCCCACGACGGTAAACCGTCTGGAAAAGGACGGTAAGAAGGCGGCGGCCATCGAAAGCATGCGGGTCTTTGCCCGGGACAATATCCGCAGCAACCCGAAGATGACGGACCCGCAAAAGGCCGCTCTGGGGGTTACGATCCGGGATATGGACCCCAGCCCGGCGGTTATCCCCGGCGCGGGCCCCGGCAGCGTGGTGCTCAACAGAGATAAGAGCCCTGGCTTCGTGATTATCCGCTACCTGGGGGGGCGGCCCGCCGGGGTTATTGCCTGCGAGATCCGCTTCGGCATCCTGGGCGCGGCCCCGGCCAACGTGGAAGACCTGCTGGAAATGGATACCTTTACCCACAACCCCTGGAAACGGGCCTTTCCCCTGTCCGACCGGGGGGGGAAGTTCTTTTTCGCCCTCCGCTGGATCGTTTCGGGGGGCGCTAAATCCCCCTGGACCGAGATCCGCGAATGTATCATCCCTTAGGGGGGCATACGCCGGGCTGTTCTGAGGAGGAATATAATGCACATGGGCACGCTGCTGATACATGCGGGCTACGACACGGACCGCGCTCTGGGGGGGAGCACCGGGGCGCTGGGGGTCCCGGTCTACCAGAGCTCTACTTTTGACCAGGAAGACCCTGCGGGCGCCCAGGAGTACGACTACGCCCGGTCGGGGAACCCTACCCGGAAGGCTCTGGAGGACACGATTGCCGCCCTGGAGGGGGGGGCCGGGGGTTATGCCTTTGGCAGCGGCATCGCGGCGGTTTCCTCGGCCCTGGGGATCTTCGCCGCGGGCGATCATATCGTCGCCTCGGAGGATATCTACGGCGGCAGCTACCGGATGCTCAATACTTTTTTTAAGCGCTGGGGTCTTGTATGTACCGCGGTGGATGCCTCGGACCCGGAGGCGGTCCGGCGGGCGGTCCGGCCCAATACTAAGGCGCTTTTTCTGGAAACTCCTTCCAACCCGCTGCTCAAAATAACGGATCTTAGGGCCTGCCTGGGTATTGCGCAGGAGGCGGGGCTCATCTCTATCGTGGACAACACCTTTATGACCCCCCTTTTGCAGCGTCCTATCGAACTGGGGGCGGATATCGTGGTCCATTCGGCTACCAAGTTCCTGGGGGGCCACAGCGACGTGGTTTCCGGGCTGGCGGTTACCCGGACCGGGGAGATTGGGCGCAGGCTCTACGCCGTGCAGAACGGTTTTGGGGCGGTGCCGGGCCCCTGGGACGCCTGGCTGGTGCTCCGGGGCATCAAGACCCTCAAGGTGCGGCTGGAGGCTCAGCAAAAGACTGCCGGGCGGCTTGCTGAATGGCTTCTGGGGCAGCCTCAGGTGGAGGCGGTGTATTACCCCGGTCTTGCGGGCCATCCCGGCGGGGCGGTCCACGGGGCCCAGGCGGGGGGGCCGGGGGCGGTGCTGTCGTTCAGGACAAAGAAAGCGGAGCAGGCGCTTAATTTCCTGCGGCGGACCCGGCTTGCGGCGGCGGCGGTGAGCCTGGGGGGTGTGGAGACCATCGCGTCCTACCCGGCCACGATGAGCCACGCGTCGGTCCCTCAGGCGGAACGGGCGCGGCTGGGCATCACGGATACGCTGATTCGTATTTCCGCGGGGCTGGAAGCGCCGGAAGACCTGATCGCCGATTTTGAGGAGGCGCTGCAATGAAGGATTCCCCCGAAACGGACTACGCTCCCGAGACCTTGGCGGTCCACGGCGCGGTTCCCTTTGACGGCGCTACCGGCGCGGTGAGCGTGCCGATTTACCAGAGCGCTACTTTTAGGCACCCGGGTCTGGGCCGGTCTACGGGCTTCGATTATTCCCGCACCGGCAACCCTACCCGGAGCGCCCTGGAGCAGAGCCTGGCTCTTTTAGAGCACGGGAAATACGGCCTTTCCTTTGCCACGGGCATGGGGGCCATTTCCTGCCTGGTTAAACTTTTCAAGCCCGGCGACCATATCATCGTGTCCGAAGACCTTTACGGCGGCACCTACCGCTTGTTTAACGAATATTACGCCCCCTACGGCCTTAACTTTTCCTGGATTGATACCAGCGGCTTTGCCAACATCGAGGCCGCCGCCCGCCCCGAAACCAGGGCGCTCTTTATCGAAACGCCCTCCAACCCTATGATGAAGGTAACGGATATGGGCCGCTGCGCTGAATTCATCCACGCCCGGGGGGGCTTCCTGGTGGTGGACAATACCTTTCTAACCCCTTACTTTCAAAACCCCCTGGACTGGGGCGCGGATTTTGTGGTCCATAGCGGCAGCAAGTACCTTGCGGGGCACAACGATACCCTTTCGGGGCACATCGTCCATTCAAGCGATACCTACGAAGGGGCTCTGCGGGAGGCGCAGAAGAGCGAGGGCGCGGCCCTGGGCCCTTTTGACGCCTGGCTTACGCTGCGGGGCCTTAAAACCCTGGCTTTGCGTATGGAAAAGCACCAGCAGAACGCGGTGGTTGTGGCGGCCTGGCTGCGGAATCATCCTCACGTGGAACGGGTGTTTTACACGGGCTTTGAGGACCACCCCCAGGGGGCGCTTTCCCGGGCCCAGGCCCGGGGGCACAGCGGCATGGTTTCTTTTTACCTGAAGGATCTGAGCCTTGTACCGGTTATTCTCCGGAGGGTGCGGCTTATTCTCTTTGCCGAAAGCCTGGGGGGGGTGGAATCTTTGATCACCTATCCCCTGGCGCAGACCCACGGGGCCATTCCCGAGGCTATGCGCCTTGCATCCGGCGTAACGGAGCGTTTACTGCGGCTTTCTGTGGGCATCGAAGCCCCCCAGGACATTATCGCCGACCTGGAAAGGGCCCTTGTCTAGGGCCTTTTAACAAGCCGAAACAACGGTTTCCCTGCGCCGGAACCGGATTTCGCAGACCCCGTTACCTTGGGCGATGGTTTTGACCAAATCCAGATCGCAGCCAAAACTTTCCGCAATACCCCGGTCGCCGCACATGGCATACTCGCAGAGGTTTGCCAGGTCTTTGCCTGCGCAGCCCTGCTTCTGCCAGGCGCTCACCAGGGGGCAGTAGTGGAAATCGACGTCAAGATTATCATCCGTGCAGCGGCGGATTTTCATCTCGAAGATGAGCTTTCCTACGCCGGTGAAGAGCCGTTTCCTGAGCAGCTTGAGGCTGGTGGCGCTCCCGTTTTCCGCGTAGGCCCCGCCCTGGTACAGGCCGCAGCGCTTGATGGCTGCCGGGGCAAAGTCCTCCGGGGCAAGGCCCTTCTTCCTGGCCTCGTCCAGGAGCAGGTACATCCACAGGGCGCGGTGCTCGAAGAGGTTACGAATCGCCCGGATAAGGCCGGACTTGTTTTTAGGTTTATTGATGATGGTACGCATGGTGGCCTTGGTATAACAGGGCTGGGGGAGAAAGTCAAGGGCCGCCGCTATCGCTGCCGCGCTGGCGGCGGCGACAGCTACACTTTTTTCCGCCCCCGGGATATACTGGGCCTCATGTTCCGCAAACTCCTCTGGCGCTTCCGCCGCCTGCAAGTCTACGCGCTGAGCGGGGGAAGCGGCACCGGCAAGAGCTTCCGGGCCAAGCTCGTGGCCCAGAAGTATGGTATCGAGCTCATTATTGACGACGGGCTCCTGATTAAGGATAACCACATTCTGGCGGGGCATTCGGCCAAGAAGGAAAAGACCTTTATGGCTGCGGTCAAAGTAGCCCTCTTTGACGAAAAGGCCCACCGGGACGAGGTGGCCCGGAAGCTCCAGGGGGAAAAGTTCAGGAAGGTCCTTATTCTGGGCACCTCGGAGAAGATGGTGACCAAGATCGCCGCCCGGCTTCAATTGCCGCCTCCCCGGAAGTTCATCAAAATAGAGGACATCGCTACCCAGGAGGAGATTGAACGGGCTATCCGCACCCGCCGTATCGAGGGGAAGCACGTTATTCCCGTGCCCTCTATCGAGGTCAAACGGAACTACCCCAATATTTTTTACGATGCCATCAGGATTTTCCAGCGCAAGGCCGGGCCGGCGGCTATCGGCCCTACTCCCAAGGTGCTGGAGAAGTCCGTGGTAAGGCCCGAATACTCCAGGCGGGGCAAGGTGGTTATCTCCGAGGCGGCCCTGAGCCAGATGGTGATCCACTGTGTGGACGAGTACGACCCTAATATCCGCATCAAAAAGATCCTGGTTAGGGACGACGACGCGGGCTACCGGCTGGTGATTACCATTGACGTGCCTATGGGGACCCAGTTGGGGGGGAATATCCACGCCATGCAGCAGTATATCATCGAAAATATTGAACGGTTTACGGGGATTCTCATCGAAGAGGTGAATATCATTATTGACAAGCTGATTCAGGAACATAGTGGAGGCTGATTCATGAAGCGATACCTAATCCTGAGCGTTGCGTTCCTGAACGCGGTCCTGCTGCCGGGTTTCCTCCCGGCCCAGGCCGCCGAAGTGAGGGACGCCCGCTACCATATCGTGAGCGACGGCACGGCGGAGGACGCGGTGGCCCTTTTGAAGGAACTGGAACTCCGCTTTGACGCCTACAATCAATTATTCCGTTTCGATCCGTCCCTGCTCGAATCCCCTCTGGCGGTCCGGGTCTTCCACGACCAGGGGGCCTACGAGCTCTATCTGGCCGGACGGGCGGGGGAGGGGATAGCGGGGGCGGTCTACCTCCACTATAGCCGGCCGGATCTGCGGGAGCTCGTGGTCCACCGGGGGAGTCCCGGTGCGCCGGATGCCCTGGCCTATCATGCCTTTGTCCAGTTCTTCCGGGCCTTTATCAGCGAGCCGCCGGCCTGGATGCAGGAGGGTCTCGCGGTCTATCTGGCCGCTCTGCGTTACGACGGGGACGCCGGGCAGCTCCGTTACGAGGAAAACATGGACGCCCTGCCCCTGGTACAGGGTCTGGATGCCGCAGCCCTGGACCCGCAGGCTATTACCGGGGCGGGTACCGGGAACCGGCCGGAGCATTTCCAGGCCCTTTCCTGGGCCCTGGTCTCCTTTTTCCTCAACGCTCAGGATGAATCCTACTACCGGACTTTCCTGGAGGTCTTTATGGCCCTCTCTCCCGATGCCGGTGAGGCCGCCAACCGGGAGGCGGCAGCCCGGCGTATCGGCCGGTGGACCGACCCGGGGCGCCTTGGCCAGGATTTCCGGGACTATGTGGCCGCCCGGAAAACCTTCCCGGACTTGCTCCGGGAGGGGCAGGCGGCTTATACCCAGGGGGATACGGCGGCGGCGGAACTCTGCTTCCTGGCCGCCCTGGGCCAGCGTCCGGCCCACTACGCTCCCTACTATTACCTGGGGCTTCTGGCCTACGGGCGCGGCGCCTTTGATGAGGCGGCCGCATACTACCAGGCCGCCCTGGACTACGGCGCGGACCGGGGGCTCCTGAACTATGCCCTGGGACTCAATGCCGCCGCCCGGGGCTGGTATACCGAGGCCCGGGACCGGCTGGAGGCGGCCGCTCTGGCGGACCCGGCCCGTTACGCCGGCCGGGCGGCGGATCTCCTGGGACGGCTCCCGGAGCATGACGCGCCATAGCCGGATGGCCCCCAGGGGCCCGGCCCGTAGACGGTGCAGCGGGCGGCGCCCCAGGCGGTACAACGTAACTTCCTCCTCGGGGCCGGTCTCGTTGGGCTGGCGGGGGCCGATTCCTACGATATCGGCTCCGGGCTCGTCAACATTGCCCAGTTGATCATGGTAGACACCTTTGAGCCCGGTAAGATTTGGGACTTTGCCGAGGACAGCGGTTCCACC
>JAITON010000160.1 GCA_031289935.1 Treponema sp. | reverse complement strand
TCGTACTCAGGCGAGACGATCGCCGCAATCAGAGCCTTGCCGCCCGCAAGAACGGCCGCCCCGTCCAGCACTTCGCGTAAAACAGGGGGTGCTTCATTGTAAGTATAGGGTATCGCGGCATTTCTGAAAACCCCAACGGTTATGGAATTTCCCGGAGAAGCGAGTTCCCCCGCCCGGTAATAGGCAACCGCGGGCTTCGCCCCCCCCCGCCTGCCCCGAAAATACCACGCGCCGTCCCGGCCTTGACGCAGGGACTCCAGGTTCCAAAGTTCCGGAGGGGGCAGGGGGGCAAAGGCGGGGATGTCCGCGGCTTCCGCTTCAAAGCCGTCTGACGGGAGGGCCCGTACCCGTTCTGCCGGAGGCTCGCCCTCCGTTTCGGCAAACACGCCGTCCCGGTAGAGCAACGCCGCGTCCCAGGTCCGGGCGGCAGGAGCGTCGTGGGACCGGTAGCGGAATAGGGCCGCCACGGTTAGATCGCCGTTGTTCCAGGCAGGTTCCGGCAGCCGGTACAGGGTCGCGGCATCATCCCGGGGGGGCCGGGGATTTGCCCACACCAGAAAGCCGTACCGATTCACCGCCACTACCAGCCGGTCACGGGCCAGGCTCATACCGGCCACAAAACGGGCGCGGGTCCAGGGCTCGTAGGGGTTAAGCACGGCCTCCTCCGGGGAGGCGATGTGGACCGGCCCCTCCGCCCCGAGTTCAAACCAGATAGGGCTGTCCCCCGGCTTTATCACAGCGAAAAGCTTGTCGGCGGCGGGGTATGCCGTCTCCGTCCGCTCCCCCGACCCGGCTGCCTCCGGCACGGCCCCGGACGCGGCCTTGGACGCGGCCTTGGACCGTGAACAACCGGCGTAAAGGCAGAATATCACACATAAAGCAACAATAACCCGAAAATTCACCCTGTTCCCCAGTGAAGAAGGGTGAGAGGTCAGGGGTGAGGGGGACTTGAGATAAACGCGGTGTTTGAAACTGCACGCTTCGCTTCCCGCTCCCCATCACCTATCACCCCTTCCCCATCACCTATTCTCCCCACTTTCGCCAAATATAGTCACTTTTAGTATACTTCAAGTAACCGGCCGGGGAAAGGATGATGGCGGGAATTTCTGAGGCGGGAAGTTCCGCCCGCTCGCCGGCCTTCCAATACCGGACCGGCGCAAACGGGGAAGCGGCGAACCAGGGGCCGTCCGCGGGGATGGTCACCATAAGCGGCGTGTATTCCGTCGCCTTGATCCGCCTGCGATCCCAGCCTGACTCGACGGTCTTGGCCGCCGCCGCGTCCCAATCGGCAAGCCAGGGATCTTCCCGCAGCTCTTCCGGAATGTCCCCATCCTTGAGCAACTGACGGAAGCGCGGCCAGTCGAACCATTCGGGCCGCCGTTTGCCGGCGTCGTTTTCGCCGGAGACCTGGGCCCTTGCCAGGGCAAGGTAGAATTCGGCGGATACCCCTCCTTCCCAGCTCAGCCGGACAACGCCGCCTGCCGCATCAAAGGGGAATATCGCCCCGGCGCTTTTCATGGCGCCCGGCAGTATCGGGCCGCCGCCCGGCTGACCGCTTGTTTTGTCTTCCAAAGACCAGGTAGTCAGCCAGAAAGGCCGCGCCAGTACCGGACCGGAGCGCTCCGGGGCCGGTTCAATGTGCGCCGGGGCGCCCGGCGGGTATTGGGCGGTTTGAAGAGATCCCCGGCTGTCTATCCAGAGGAGTTCCCACCCCGGCGGCCCCAGGGTATCGGTCCAAACCGCGGGGGGCTCGGGAAAGCTCACCCGGTAAGAGGGGGCGATGACCGGTTCCGCACACGAAGCGAGGAGGGTCCCGGCGAGAAGAAGCGCGTACACCCGCGCGGCTCCGCGCATAGGCGTATGGGGCGGGGCGGCAAAGCGCCCTGAGGCGGCGTTGCGCCTCTTTGCGAAAAAAATTTGTTTCATATAATATATATGGTAACGACAAGGCCAATTGCTTTAATTTGAATTATAAATCATACTGATTTAATGGCAGATTTAGCGGAATATCGTAAAAAAATGGCGGAAGCCCTCAATGCCCGGGCAATCTGGCTCGAACGGGAGGAGATGCCTAAATTAAAAGAGGGATTCAGAACCTTTCATACATCGTTTTACTCGATCTATTCCCTGCTTTTAAAACGAAAAATCATTCGGGAAGATCCCTATAAGAGCGAGGCGAAAGTAGCGAATATTGAAGTTCCCGAAACCGGAACTTTCCCGGAAAATGAGCGGGCAGACCGGATGGGGTTAAGGCTTGCCGCCTTTGACAACCAACTCGACTTTATCGTGAACTTTTACCAGTTCAGTCTGGATAACTTCGGTCTTGACAAGATCAGGCGCATCCTCGGGCTTATCAAATACATCGATTGGGTTCGTTTTTTAGCCGATGCCGGGGCCAATGTCAATACCAACAGCATGGTGGAACTGGTAAACCAGGCCCGGACACAGGCTGATCAACTTTCCATGAATATCATCGGGGAGAATCTGGGCAATTTGAGCAAATCTACCGGTACGATCATGGCTCTTCTCAAAGAGATAAGCGATTATCACCGTGAGGCGTTCAAGGCGGAAATACGGGAAGCGGCAACCGCCTCCATGCCGCCGGGAACGCCGGTCCAGGTTCCGCTGATCAAGAAAAAGTACGCCGCCGCCGCGCCGGGTAAGCCCTTTTACGCGGAATTGGCCGAAGAGGTGATCCGGGAAGACTATACCAAGGAAGGAGAGGCTACCCGGGAAAAGATCCTAAAACAGTTCTCCATGCCCACCGAAAAGCCCAAGGCCGTCAAGCCCCAGGCTTCGTATAAATCGTTCTTAATTGAAGGGCTTTTCGCCATGGGTTCGATCTCCACGGTATTCTCGGAAATAATTCCTAAATTGGACGAGAATGAGGAAGTTCTGGAAAATAAGCACAAGAGCTTTTTTCAAAAAATAAGAGAAATACTGGATCAGATGCTGAATAAAGCACCCGAGGCGCAAATCTACAATATCGAGTATGTGGACCCGGTCAAGCAGGTCCAAATTAAGGAAAAACTCAACTTTACCGCCTTTCGTACGGAATTGGATCGCAAGGCCAAGGTGCTTTTCAACGTAAGCACCAAGGGTATGGCGGTTTCAAAGCTTGAGGGGATGGAAGAAGCCCAACTTCTGGGCCTCCTGGAAAAGAACATCCGGGATATTCAGACCATGCACAAGCTCCTGGGCGCCCTGGACGAATATTTCAAGGCCGCTGTAGATAAAGAGGACCGGAGCAAGATCAAGGGGATCAAGCCGGAATTAGGCGCCATGAAAAACGCACTGGTTAAGGCGAACCAGAAAAGGTACGAATACAACGCCCAGAAAGAAGAAGCAGAGCAGTTCAAAAAGCTTGGCATTACAACGTGATACAGTAATTCAAAGTTTCAACTAAAAGGACGCTTTGTTGCTTTGCCGGGGCTCCTGTTGCTCGGCGCGTTGGGGCTGCCGGTCAACCGACAGGCTGCTAGTCCTCACCACCCCCCACCCTGTTTAACTGAGGGGCCAGTGTATGAGCGTACTTCCGTGAAATCTAAGCGGTATGG
>JAITON010000146.1 GCA_031289935.1 Treponema sp. | reverse complement strand
CCGGAAAAGGCGGTGTTGAACTCCCCGGCCTTGAGGGGATCGATGTTTTCCACACCGGCAATTCCCGCCGCGTCAAAAAGTTTTTTCACCCTAGCGCTATCAATCTGATACTTCGTCGCGCTGGTCATATATGCCCCCTACAAAGTTTATGTTTAACCGCACATTCTAAAGCAGATAAAACGCAGAGCGTTTTACAAACAGCTTGCCGAACAAGTCTATTGATACATCACCACTCCGCGTAGCCGGCCATGACATCGCGGAAGAAGTAGGCGCTGTCTTTGGGGACGCGCTTTTGCGTGGCGTAGTCAACGTAGACAATACCGAAACGCTTGGTGTAGCCCTCCGCCCATTCATAATTATCCATAAAAGACCACGCGAAATAACCCTTTAAGTTGATGCCTTCTTTTATTGCCTGGGCGCACACGTCAAAATGCTTCTGTAGATACTCAATGCGCGGTTTGTCGTGAACACGGCCGTCGCCCGAAACGACATCATCGTTCGCATAGCCGTTTTCGGTAACGTAGAGCGGAAGGCCGTTGGAAATCTCGCGCATCCAGCGGAGCTGGCGCAGTAAACCGGCGGGGGTGATATACCAGCCCATGGCGGACGTGTTCTGCCACGATTCGGCGGTCTTTGCCAAAAGAGGGGAGGCCCCATCGTACTCGGCGGGATTTTCGCAGTAATAATTCATGCCGATAAAGTCAATCGGGCTTTTGATGATGTCAAGGTCGCCTGATTCGACGGGAAACTTGAATCCCAGTTTTTTGGTATAGATTTCGGGGTAGCCTTTGCCGAGTACCGGGTGCACAAAAACCTCCGATTCCACCGCCTTAAGAATCGCGGCAGCTTCGCTGTCCTCCTTGCGCAAGGTGGCGGGGCGCGGCGTGCTCATATTCCAGGTGATGCCGATAGGCGCCGCCAGGCCCGTCTTCCGGTACGCGCTGACGGCAAGCCCGTGTCCAAGGTTTAGGTGATGCACGGCGTTTACCGCCTGGGCCAAATCCCGTATACCTGGCGCGTGCACTCCCGCATAATAGCCCAGATAGGCGATGCAATACGGCTCGTTCAGCGTGAGCCAGCGGTCTACGCAATCCCCCAGTTCCCGAAAGCAGACCTTCGCGTATTCGGCGTAGGCCAGCGCCGTGGAACGCGCCGCCCAGCCGCCCTGTTCCTGCAATAGTTGCGGTAAATCCCAGTGGTATATCGTGGCGCAGGCTTGAATCCCGTATGTGTGCAGCTCGGCGCAGAGGGCGCGGTAATACTCGACGCCCGCTTTGTTTACTTCGCCCGTTGCCGCATGTATTATGCGCACCCACGACAGCGAAAACCGGTAGCTCTTAAAGCCGAGTTTCGCCATCAGCGCGACATCTTCTTTGTAGCGGTGATACTGGTCGCAGGCGACATCGCCGTTTTCCCCGGCATGCACCGCGCCGGGTTTACGGGCGAACACGTCCCAAATCGACGGCTCCCGCCCGCCTTCATACGCAGCGCCCTCCACCTGATAACTTGCCGTGGCAACGCCCCACAAAAAATCTTTCGGGAAATCTAATTTTGTCATGTACCTCTCCTTTTGCAGACCGTGCACAGAATACTCGCCCCTAATGCCGCCGTATACCAGAAAAGCGTGGTTTTTTTCATAAATCCGTGCTAAACTCTGAGGCATGAACCATGAACTGATTTCGATTGAAGTACTCCCCAAGGACACGGCGGATCCCTTTTTCGAGCAGCGCGAGTCGGGACGCAGCCACACACCCTATCAGACCGAAGTGATGATCTACTCCTGCATTCAGGCCGGCGACGCCGAGCGGCTCAAGCTCATGGTCAAGGAGCATCTTTCCCAGGGGCTGGTGGTCGGGCGGCTTTCCAATAACGATCTACGCCAGGCGCAGTATATGGCGGTGAGCTGCATCACCCTGGCTGTCCGCTACGCCATTCAGGGCGGCATGGAGGAATTCATCCTGTATAATCTTTCGGACCGGTACATTCAGGAAATCGACAGCCTGGAAAGCTCCCAAGAAATCTACCGCTTCCTGGCGGAAAAGCTCTACGGCCTGGCGCAGGAGGTGAGCAAAATTGCCGGGCGGGCGCCCTACTCCGCGCCCATACGCCGCTGCGTTAGCTACATCAGCCGGAATCTCCACGACAAGATCCGCCTGGCCGCGCTGGCCGCCGAAAGCGGCCTTTCGCAGGATTACCTTTCGGCCCTTTTCAAGAAAGAGCTGGGCCTTACGATCGGCGCCTATATCATGAAACAGAAACTCGCCGAGGCCCGGGTACTGCTCCGCGAACAATACGGGCCCCGCCATGTGGCCTTTATCCTGGGTTTCTGCTCCCAAAGTTACTTTATCCGCTGTTTCAAAAAGGAATTCGGTCTTACCCCCAGGCAGTATGCCGGTGATCTGGGCTAGGGGCTTGTGGCCGGCCACAGAGGGCTTGTGGCCGGCCACGGAAGGCTCGTGGCCGGCCACGGAAGGCTTGTGGCTGGCCACAGAGGGCTCGTGGCTGGCCACGGAAGGCTCGTGGCTGGCCACAGAGGGCTCGTGGCTGGCCACGGAAGGCTCGTGGCTGGCCACGGAAGGCTCGTGGCTGGCCACGGAGGGCTCGTGCTCAGGCAAGGACACGCTCAGCAGCCGGCGGTCTAATCCTTGGCCTTCCGGTAGAAGCGGCCGCTGAGCACCTCGGTCTTGAGGATATTGATGAAGGCCGCAGGGTCGATCCGGCGTATGGCGGCGATGAGGGTGTTCGCCTGGCCGGCCCCCACCACCGAATAGAGCATCACCCTATCCTTCTTCTGGTAATAGCCCAGGCCCGTAAAGGCCGTGGCATCGTGGTGGGTCTCGTCCCGGATCAGGGCGTAGACCTCATCAGGCTTGGACGTGATGATGAGCAGGGTCTTCTGCTGGTAGCCCCGGTAGAGGGCCCCCAGGGCATAGGTGGTGGTAAACTGGAAGATAATCGAGTAGAGGGCCTTGTCCAGGGCAAAGAGCCAGGCGGCCAGGCCCAGGATCACGCAGTTGCCCGCAAAGATATAGTTCCAGGCGTCCCTCTTGTATTTTTCGGAGATGAATATGGCGATAAAGTCCGTGCCGCCGCTGGTGCCGTCGGCATACAGGCAGAGGGCGATGGACACCGCGTTCAAAAGGCCCCCAAAGACCGCCGAAAGCAGACTGTCGTGGAGTTGCAGGAAGTCAATGAACATGGAGGGCATCCAGTCCGTGAATATCCCGCAGAGGATAATCATCAGGCAGGAGTAGAGGGCAAAGCGCTTCCCGATGAACCGGAAACAGATCACGGCGGGCACGGCGTTCAATGCGTAGAGCACCACGCTAAAGGGGATGGTGAAGCCCCCGTAGCGCTGGCAAATCTCCTGGATAAGGAGGGTCAGGCCTGTAAAGCCCCCGGGGATAAGCCCCCCGGCATTGACAAAGGTGTTCAGGTTAAAGGCCATGAGCAGAGCCCCCAGTACGATGAGGCTAACCCGCATTACCGGAGGGGCGGGTTTCGAAGACGTTTCCCGCCGGAGGATATTGAATAGTGCTGATTTCTTGTCTGGCATAATCTTCCTATACAGGATACTCCAAAAGGCCGATAATAAATAGGGAGATGGAGGGCTTATGAAGCGTTTTTTTGCGCTCGCGCTGTTGCTGCCGCTGGTATCCGCCGCTTTTGGCCTGGGGGAAGAAACCATCAGCCTGGGGGGCGCCGCGCTCTGGGGAGCGGCGGAGTTCCGGCAGAATATCACCGAATCGGGGGGAATGCGGCCCTACCCGGTCCTGACCCTAAGCGCCGCTTCGGGCAATGCCCGGAGCAATCCCGACCTGCTGCTCTCCTTTGACGAGGGCCGGCCCGATCTCTTTAGGGATTCGAGCGGACGCTATGCGGTGAGGGTGAGCAATGCGGTAAGCTCGGTCTCCCGGAGCTGGGCCCGCTCGGGGGCCGGGGCGGCGAATTTTTCCCTCGATACTGCGGGGATACAGGCGTCCCTGGGACTGCCCGAGCCTTTGGTCATCAGCCCCCTCAGCTCCGCCGCGCTCTTTGCCTCCAATTCGAGCTTCCGGGACTTTTCCATCGAGTTTTGGCTCTACCCGCTTACCATGGAGAACGGGGAGCAGCTTCTGAGCTGGTCCGCTACACTCCCGGGGGACCGGGGAACGGGGACCCCCCAGTATATCCAGTGTATTGCCCAGCGGAACCGGCTCCGGTGGAACTTCCAGGAGTTCTTTGCCTCCGCCGGACGGGACAGCCGTCTTAATCTGAGCCTGGAAGGGGTCACGGTCCTGACTCCCCGGACCTGGAGCCATCACCTGATACGCTACGACGCCGATACAGGGCTCCTGGAGTACCTGGTAAACGGCCTGCCCGAGAGTGTTACCCACACGACTCCCACGGGCCGGGAGGGGGGGGAAGTCTACGTCCCGCTCAGCGGCGAGGGGAGCCGCTTTATCCTGGGGAGCCGCTTCTCGGGGCTCCTGGACGAGCTCGCGATCTACGGTTCCTTTGCCGGGACCCCGGTTCTGGGCCGTTACGCCGCCGCCGGGGGCCGCATGGAGACCCGTATCTTCGACCTGGGGGAGGGAAGCCCGGAACTGCTCCGGCTGGAGGCCGCCGGGGGCCGGGTCTCGGGCGCGGGGGAAAGGCTGGGCAACGAATACGCAGGCTCCGGTAACGCCGGCGGGAGCTTTGGCTTTGCCGATGAGTCGGCGATCCGTTTCTTTATCAGGACCTCCGCCCTGCCCTGGTTCGACGCCGCCCAGCCCTGGACCCCCCTTCTGCCGGGGAAGGATCTTGGGGGCGCTATCCAGGGGCGCTATGTCCAGTTGGCAGCGGTCTTCTACCCTTCGGCGGACGGGGAAACGAGCCCCTACCTTGAGGAGCTCCGTATGATCTACCGCCCCGATGCGGCCCCACAGCCGCCCGGCATAGTTACGGCCCAGGCCCGGGACGGGGCCGTGGAACTATCCTGGAGGAGCAGTCCCGATACGGATACCCTGGGCTATCTGGTCTACTACGGTACGGGCCGGGGGGACTATTTCGGCACCGGCGCCCGGATCGGCGGCATCAGGCTGGCCTCCCCCATCGACGTGGGGGGGGTTACCTCAATCCGCATTGAGGGCCTGGAGAACGGCAAGCTCTACTTCTTCGCCGTGGCGGCCTACGACCGCAAGGGCCCCGCACCGGGAGCTTCCGGTACGATGATGCTTCACGCCGGCGAATTCTCCCGGGAAGTCAGCGCCCGGCCTGGACAGGCGCTGTAAAAGTTGCTAGGATGCGCCCAGGAGTTTATATTGAGCAAGAACACGATCTTACTCGCTGCCCTAGGGATTATGTGCATGGGCAACGTATCCTGTATCACGGGGTTTATCAGGGGTAACGGCTCGATTACCACGACACAACGCAGTATTGGGGAGTTTAGCCGGCTCCAATCCGGGGGAAGCGCCACGGTGCGGGTCCACGAGGGCCTGGAATACGCGGTGGAGATCACCACCGACAGCAACCTGGCATCGCACGTCAGGACCGAGGTCGTGGGCGGCGAGCTCAGGCTGGGGCTCGACTGGGGCTCCTATTCCTTTACCAAACTCATTATCGACGTGTACAGCCCGGCGCTTCATGCCCTGGCGGCGGTCTCATCCTCGGGTTCGGGCGTTATCGAAATCCTTGAGCCCTTACAAAGCCAATCCATGAGCATGAGGATTTCTGGCTCCGGGAGCATTAAGGCCGATCTGATTATGACTGATCTGATCATGACGGAGCTGGAGTTTGTCATTTCGGGTTCAGGCGCCGCCAAAATAACCGGCCGCAGCAAGGCATTAAGCCTACGGATATCCGGTTCGGGGGAATTTAACGGCCGGGACTTCGAGGCGGAAAGGGCCTCTGTCCGGGTAAGCGGCTCAGGCAGGGCGCGGGTCTGGGCAAGCCAGAGCCTGGACGCGGTCATATCAGGCTCAGGAGACCTGTTCTACCGGGGAAACCCGCAGATGAGCACACACATTTCCGGCTCCGGTAAGATCCGGCCTGAATAGCGCTCCCAGTGGCATCTTACCAGCCCTGAATAATTTCCGGCTTCCCAAAGACCTCATCCAGGCGGCGGATAAAGGGGACCACATCGCCAAAGTCCAGGGCCCGGTGGTCAAAGACCAGGCAGAAGGGCAGGACCTGCCGTACTTCCACCCGGCTCCCCCCGCCGGGCGCCGCCACGGCCAGGGGCTTCTCCTGGAGAGCGGCGATCCCCAGGGCAAAAACCTGGGGCGGTACCAGCTCCAGGAGCCCTACACAGCCGGAAATGCCCCGGGTCATGGCCCCCATATTGGACACCGTGATAGTTCCCTCCTCCAGAAACTCCGGTCCCAGCCGGTCCCCGGGAGCCTCCCGCTGGTGGGCCCGCTTCTCTGCCCGGGAAAAGGGCCGCAGCCGGTCCCGGCCGATATAGGCCCCCCAGAGCCGGCCCAGGGCCGTGAGGATGCGCCCCCGGAAGACCTGCTCCCAGGTATCCCGCAGGGACACATCCATCAGAGCCAGGTCCAGATTGGCGGCCGCCTGCCGGTGCTGCAGGTCCTCAATAGAGGCCGTCATCTCGTCCAGGCTCTTATTCCCAAAATCCCGCAGGTTGAGGGTCATCATCCTGCCGTCAGGGAGGATCATGGGCGAGGAAATGTTAATATCTTCTATTACATTGAGCCGCCCGGACACCCTATGGCGGTGAAACTCGATGTGGGCGTTCAGCCGGGGGGCTGCCCTTACCGCCTCCACCACGACCCGGAGCAGCAGGGTATTCAGGCTCATGGGCCGCCCGGCGGCTTGCATCCTGGCAGCCTTCAACTTCCCGAATTCCTCCAGAAAGGCCGTTACGTCCGCCTCGTAGATAAAGGACACATGGGGCGCTTCGCGCCAGGACTTACTGGTGATGCTGGAGATCATTTTTCGTTCAATGCCGAAGGGGATACTTTCCCTAAGTTTCAGAGCCCTGCGGGGCGGTCTTATCATGTTCATCTCCTAGGCTAGCCTAGATGATTATAAGTAATTTGCCGTTTTTTGCAAGGCCGCGGTGTAGTTTGCGGTGCAAACTACACGATGAGACCGGGTCGAAGGGCCGCGCGGGGACAGCCGATGGGGAATTCCCCTGTTTTTCGGGGGTTTTTGACGTTTTTTTTCGGGATTTGATATTTTTTTTGCAAAAAGACTTGACATTATTATCAGGAAGGGATAGACTTACGCCATGCTGAAGGCAAAAAGATTTGAACAAAGCAGCGTTGCAGTTTGCAAGGGCAAACTGCACGCAATCCTGCCGGATTGCGCCCATCCGGCAACGCCGGATGGTGCCCCTGCTGGGGGCGGCCAGAATCTCCCAATAGTCCAGTTTGCGCAATGCAATCCGGTAGGATTGCACGCA
>JAITON010000082.1 GCA_031289935.1 Treponema sp. | reverse complement strand
CAATGGCGGTTAAAGTTACGGAATTCCGGCTTGAAAAACAGTACGGCGCAACAGAGAATCAAAAGGGGATGTTTCACGCATCCAATACCCTGCACCTGCACAAATACGATTACGACACGCTTCGTTACAAAGACGCTTTTCAGTTTGAAAGCTGGATCGTTCAGCAATTCGGCGGAACACCCAACACCAAACAGCGCGGTGACATGGGGCTTGACGGCAAAGCGGCGGACGGCGCGCCCATACAGGTAAAACGCTCGGATAACATCGGGCGGGGTGTTATCGATAATTTCAAATCAGCCGTTGAACGGTTTGATAAAACACTTTTTGAAAAGAATGCCGCAGCGAAAAAGCCCATCGGCTATATTATCGCCTTTTCTTTCGGCCAGGGTGCCAAATATGAAGCGGCGCGGCTCATAAATGAAGATAACATCATCATAAAGCTGGTGTGCGTGGAAGACATTGTGCCCTTATCGGTAAAGCCGAATGTCACCGTGCATATTTCGGACTTAAGCCCGCAGGAACTGGAAAAAGATGAAGCCGGAATGCGGAAAATCGAATGTACCGCCACCGGCGACAGCCTTTCCAGTATACAGTTTTATAGCTGGGACTTTGCCTACGATGGGGAAAAGAAAAAGTTTAAGCCTTCGGTGATCATGGACAAAGAGGGCAAACAAGTTATTTCCCTAAAACCGGGGGCGCATACTATCGCCGTCAAGGTGGTGGACAATGACGGCCTGGAGAACATCGAGGTCATAAAGCTCAAGATAAACGGGGCAATACAGCGGGTGTGAAAGCGCGCGGCGGCGGTCTCTACAAGCGCGGTTGCGTAGGGGGCCGTTCTTCTTACTGCTCTGGTACTATTGGCATATAGTAATCAATAATTTTATTGCCGTTTTCGTCAGGGTTTGTATAACGGGGACAATTATACAATTCTATCGCAAAACCTTTTGAATCATCGTATTTATACCCCGCGTTTTTAACCGCTTCTCCGACAAGCGCATGCTCCGCCGCATAAATATCCGGCTCTTTTCCCTGTATCCACCCGATGCCGGCCGTAAAAGATTCAAGGTCATAGCTAACAAAACCTTCGGGCGCTTTTGTATCAGGCTTCATTAACATGCCGCACACATTGATAACTTCGTCTTCATTAAGCATCTTCATAAAACCAACATACGCAGGATCGTACATGTTTTCGCCCAATGTTTTTTCAAGCGTGGTAAAAACATGGCCGCTCATACATTGCCCCCAAAATGCCGGGATAGGATTGTTTGTTCCCATCATCTCAGTCATTTTCGCGCGAATTTCCTTACCGATAACGCAGAGCTTCGGTAATTTCTTGACCTCAAACTTTATCAGTTTTGCTTCCATCGTAGTACTCCTTGAATTTTCAACAGTTGAGCCGCTTGCAAAACCCCGTTAGTTTTGCTGCGGCCTTGTAACAATAACTTCATTGCTCAAAATGGTCAATATCTTTGCGGCGGTATGGAGCGATGGCTGCCGGGTTATTTTATGGGTTCTGTTGTTTTTATACGGAAAACACGCGCCCGGTGGCGCCGGGGTATGTACCCTTCGCAACGAATCAGCGCTTCCCTTTCCCCGGCCCCTTCCCTTTTTGGCCCCGCTGTTGTATACTCTGCCCATGGATGGGGGAAACAAACTCACCGTAACGGAACTCACGGAACTCATCAAGGACCGGCTCGAAGGGGCCTTCCCCCAGGTGGTGGTGGAGGGGGAGCTTTCCAACTTCCGGCCCTCCAGTACCGGGCACTTCTACTTTACCCTGAAGGATGCCGGGGCCGCTATTTCCGCAGTGATGTTCAAGAACCGGCTCCGTTTCCTCAACTTTGAGCCCAAGGACGGGATGCTGCTCCGGGTCCGGGGGGGCGTCTCGGTCTATGCCCAGCGGGGTACCTATCAGATCATCTGCGAGGAGCTGGAACAGGCCGGTGCGGGGGACATCCTGGCCATGCTGGAACGGCGGAAACAGAAGCTGGCTGCGGAAGGTCTTTTTGACGAGGCCCGGAAAAAGCCCATCCCCCGCTTCCCCGAGACCGTGGCGGTGGTAAGCTCCCCCACGGGCGCGGCGGTTCAGGATATCCTGAACATTCTGTCCCGGCGGGCCGCAGGCGTCCGGGTGATCATCCTTCCCGCGCCGGTCCAGGGGGCCGATGCCGCGCCAATTATCGCCCGGCGGGTCGCCCAGGCCAACCAGTGGCAGCTTGCGGATGTGCTCATCCTGGGCCGGGGGGGCGGTTCCCTGGAAGACCTGCTGCCCTTTTCGGAGGAAGTGGTGGTCCGCTCCGTGGCCGCCTCGGTAATTCCCGTAATCAGCGCCGTGGGCCACGAGATTGACTGGGCCCTTTCGGACTTTGCCGCGGACCTCCGGGCCCCCACACCATCGGCGGCTGCGGAGCTCGTGAGCGCCAGCCGGGGGGAACTGCGGGACCGGGTGGCGCGGCTGGACCGGGAGATTCGGGAGCTCATAACCGCCCGGCTGGAACGGGTCAGGCTCCTCGTCAGACCTTTCAGCCCCGGGGACCTGGAGTACCGTTTCCGTTCCATCCTCCAGCCCTACATGGTCCGTTTTGACGATGCCAAGGAGAAGCTGTTGGGGGCCCTGATGGAGCGGATTGTGGAGCTCCGGCAACGGCTCAAGATCGCTATAACGGGTATTGAGGCGGCCAGCCCCCTGGCGGCCATGGAACGGGGCTTTTCCGTGGTGGTCAATACCGGCACGGGCCGGGTCCTGCGCTCCGCTGCCGGGGCAAAACCCGGCGACGTCCTGGAGATCCGCCCCCTGCAAGGCCGCCTGACCGCGCGGGCGGAGACCATCGAAGAATCAACAACCTAATACAAGGAGGAGACGAGTATCATGAAGAACTTTGAAGAACGGCTTTTGCGGCTTGAGACCCTGGGGGAAAATATTCGTAAAACAGACCTTCCCCTGGACGAGGCCCTGAAATCCTTTGAGGAGGGGATCAAGCTCGCCCAGGCCCTGGAAAAGGATCTGGAAAAGGTAGAAAGCCGCATCGAAATCCTGATGAATTCCAGCGAGGCCAGGGCCGAAGAGCCTCTGGAACTGGGGCTCTTTGATCATGATGAGTGATGAGACCCTCCGGGGGGCCCTTCGGGAGGTCCACCGGGCGCCCATCCAGGGGGGCCGGATACAGATACTCCCCCCTGCCGAGGCCCGTCGTATTGCCGCCGGGGAAGTGGTTGACCGGCCTGCGGCCCTGGTCCGGGAGTTCATGGACAACGCTATCGATGCCGGGGCCTCCCTCATCGAGACGACGGTAGAAGCGGGCGGCATCCGCCTTGCCGAGGTGAGCGACGACGGCGGCGGTATGGGCCGGGAAGACCTGGCGCTCTGCTGGCAGGACCATGCCACGAGCAAGATCCGTTCCCTGGCCGACCTGGATACATCCGAAACCCTGGGCTTCCGGGGTGAGGCCCTGGCCGCCGCCGCCGCGGTTTCCCGGCTGGAGATCCTTTCCAGCAGGGACGGCCGGGAAGCCTGGCTCCTGGAAGCCGGCCCGGATAATGGGGAGAGCCGCATCACTCAGGCCCGGCGGGTAAAGGGGACCACGGTCCGGGCCCGGGGGCTCTTCGACACGGTGCCCGCCCGTAAGCGTTTCCTCAAGCGGGAGGCCAGCGAGGCGTTGCTCTGCCGCCAGACCTTTATCGAAAAGGCCCTCCCTTTCCCCGGTACCGGTTTCCGTTATGTGCAGGAGGGGGAACTCAAACTCTACCTCCCCGTGGCGGCCTCTCTGAGGGAGCGTTTCGCCGCCGCCCTTCTGGACAGCCGGGAAGCGGGGCTGCTCCACGAGCTCAGCGCCGGGGGGCCGGGGTTTTCCCTGGTGATCGTGGCCGGGGGCCCGGAGCTCTTCCGCAAGGACCGGCGGCAGCAGTACGTCTTTGCCAACGGCCGGCGTATCCA
>JAITON010000076.1 GCA_031289935.1 Treponema sp. | reverse complement strand
GGTTGCTGAAGCCCGCCCGCTGGTCCTTTTTGTCTGCCACTGGAAGTCCAAGTTGGGTGGGGAGGATAACACGGAGGGGCTTAGACGGGCGGCGGCACGGGTTGCCGCCCGGCGGCTGGAGGAGATCGCTCTGGAAGATCCCTCAATACCGGTACTGATTATCGGGGACCTGAACGAGAACCACGATGAATTCTACCGCCGGGGGGGCTCGTTCCTGAGCGCCCTCCTACCCGACGATCCTGACGCAGCAGCCCTGGCTGAGACAGCCCGGGCTGGGACAGCCTTTGAGGGCGGACTGGTCCCGGTCCAGGATTTCCTCGTTCTGAGTGGAGAAAAGCCCCCGGTAGCCCGGTACTTTACACCGGGAACCTTGGCGCTCTACTCGCCCTGGGACCGGGAACTGGAGGCAGGTTCCTTCTACTATAAAGAGAATTGGGAGACCATCGACCACCTGCTCATGAACGGGGCCTTTTTCGACGGTTCCGGCTGGGAGTTCGAGGGTTGCCGGGTGCTGGATCAGGCGCCCTTCACCAATTCTACCGGCCAGCCCTCGGCTTACAAGCCCTACAACGGCAACGGCCTCAGCGACCATCTGCCGCTTCTATTGACGCTGAAACGGATCAATTAGGCCGTTCCCATTTGCTGGTGTTGCTTGAAGCCCTCTGCAAAGCGTTTGACCAGGGAATCAAGCCGCTCCGGGGAGTTCAGGTTATAGTCCCCCAGGACGGTCCCGTCGAACTGGTCAAAGCTCAGGGCCCCGGTCTCGTAGTCGCAGAACAGATTTGCCAAGTAGACCGCCTCCGTCAGGTCCCGGTGTTCCTGGGGTGTCGCCAGAGGATCGTGGTGGTAGCGGATAGCGCTGACCAGGTTGCCGGGGAAATGCCACTTTTCCGCAATCAGGGCGCCGATTTCCGGGTGGTTCATACCGGCGGATAGATCCTCGAAGGTGGTGGCAGGCAACTCTTTCTGGACGCAGAGCTTCCTGATTTTCCGCAGGAGAGCCGGGTGGACATTGGAAAAGACAATTTTCCCCATGTCGTGGAGGATTCCCGCCACATACACATCGTCCAGGAGGTTCCGGTCCCGGCGGAAATTCTTTACCAGATTATAGGCGTAGAAAGCGGTTTTGTAAGAATGGAACCAGAGCTGCCGCTTCTCCACCGTCTCATCGCCTAAAATCTTCTGGGTTCCGTAGGAGTAGAGGAGGTTTTTGAGGCCCCGCATGCCCACCATCTTGGCTGCATCGGCAATATTATCAACCTTGTCCTTGAGCATGTAGGCGGCGGAATTGACGGTCTTAAGGAGGTCTGCGGTCATGGCGGGGTCCAGGGACACATGCCGGGCAATAGCCGCCATATCGGAATGGGGATCCTCGATGAGCTTCTGTATCTTAATGATATTCTCCGGGAACTGGGGCAGGGAATTCACGTTACCGACAATGGCCGCCGAAAGGAAGGAGAAGTTCTGCGCCCGGGTTTTGTCCAGGGGAATAGAGAGCCGGGCCACGGTCTCCTTACTGTCGCCGCTGATATTGAAACAGTCCTCGTCCAGGCCCATCCGTTTGAGCATGAGGACCAGGATAACCAGGCCCAGACCCGCCCCCTCGGAATCGTCCAGCACCTGGGAAAGGGCGTCCTCCAGACTATCGAACTGCCGGGACCGGAGGAGCTTCTCCTGGATACGGCTCTGTTCAAGCGCGGTGAGCCCTGAATTGTTCCGCACCTCTATGGAGAATATATCCTTCCGGTTCTGGAGCACCAGTTTGATGTAGAAGCCCTTGTCCTTTTGGAGCTGCAGGTAATGGGCGCTGTTATCCAGGGTTTCCTTCTTAAATTTAGCCATTCCCAGCTTATAATCATCGGGATTGGAGAGGGAGAGGCCCCGCTCCATAAAGTAGACCCGTTTAGTATTGGCCTTTTTGGCATTCCCCGCGAGTTCCTGGACGCAGTAGACAAGGTAATTCTTGAGCCTTTCCTGTTCAAGCTGCCGCAGAAAGACCTCAATCGCCTGCTCGAAATAGAGCTCCATTTCATGGGGCAGAGTAAAGGTACTGATGATCAGGGGGATCTCCGCCTGAACAGCTTTTCTAACCTTCGCTTCGTCAATTTCCTGGGCCACGACGTTACTTTCTCCTTAAATAAGCGACACTAGGAATATACCGAAAAGCTTCGACTTTTTCAGCATGTCCCGAGTATAGCACATTTTTTCAGGCCCCGCAAGCAAATAAATCCGGCGCTGACCTTGCAGGAATCCGCTTCCCGGGCTATTATAGTGTACAGTTATGGCGGATCTTATTCTTTTGGAAGGTTTAATCGGAATCTTCTATATGCTGGCCCTGATTCGGCCCTTTATCAAACGGCTGGGGGATATCAAGGGGCTCCGTCTACTCCCGGTCCTGGCCCTGTTCGTAAACTGCGCCCTGTTCCCGGCCTACGGTTTCCGCCTCGAATGTCTGCCCCTGCTCGTTTACGGGATTATCGTCAATATCCTTAACATTCCCATGCTCCGCTCCCTTTCCCGGGTCCACGACACGGGATTCCGGGGCTGGAGTTCCCCGGTCTCGGCTCTGCTGTTGGTGCTCCTGGTCCCGGTCCTGGGGCTCGGCCTGGTCTTTACCCCGGGTCCCGATACAGAACTCCTGGACGAGGGGGTCAGTTCCCTGATCCTGGAGGATGGTTCGGGAGAACTCTTTCTGCGGATATACGCCCCCCAGAGGGGCGCCCCCCTGGGGGACGCACCCCTGGGGGACGCTCTCCGGCCGGTCCTGGTCCTGGTCCCGCCAGTATACGGTTCGACCGGGGTGGTGGACCAGGTTGCCGGAGAACTCCGGGACCGGGGTTTCACGGTCCTAAGCCTTTCCCGGCCGGGATTTGACGCCCCTGCCCTGGACGCTGCGGGCCGGCGCCGGGGAATCTCCCCGGTACTCTGGTACCAGTTTTTCCAGGCTCATATCCGGGGCCAGACCACGGCGCCGGCCAATGCCAGAGGCCGCGCCCTGGAGGAGGCCCGCCGGGAGGATATCCGCCTGGTGCTGAGCTGGCTGAGCGCCCAGGCCGGCCTTGTATCGTCCCCGCTCCCACCCCTGACCGCAGAGACGCCGGTATTTCTGGCAGGTTACTCTGAGGCGGGATCGGCCCTGCTCCTCCTGGCTGCCGAACCGGACTTTGCCGGCCGCTATCCCCAGGTACGGGGGCTGGTGGTCCTGGAAAGCCTCCTCTACTCCGGCCTCCGGGGGGAGGAGGCCGCTCCGGTACGGGCCGCCCTCCCGGTCCGCGGGACAGTCCCCGGCGAGGCCCCGGCCTTGTCCCGGGCCGCTCTGACGGGATTCCTGGAGGGGGCTGGGCAGTGGTTTCTTTCCCTCTGGACCGGTATATCCCTCTGGTGGGAGGGGATCCAGCCCCGGAAGATTAGCGGCCTGGGGGATATCCCGAAACCGGTCGTGCCGGTCTGCTTTGTGCTTTCTGATCAATACCGGAATCCCCTGCGGCAGAACCGCTACCGGGCAGTCCTGGAGACCTTCCGTTCTATGGAGGCCCCGGCCATGCTGGTTTCGGTGTCCGGGGCCGGTCCCCTGGATTATTCGGACAATCCCGGCAAGCATCCCCTCTATGCCTTCCTCTTCCCCGGCTTCGGTCCCGATGTCTGGGGGCGGGAGGACTATGCCCCGGGGACGGCGGCCTTGATCGGTGGTTTTGCCCGTTCGGTCCTGGACGGGACCGGCGCGGATCTGGGCCCGGGGGTCTTTATCGAAACGGGGAAAGGGTATATACTCAAGCCATGAAGAACGCAAAGAAATGGATACCTTTAAGTCTAATGGGCATCATCATTATCCTGGATCAGTTGGTTAAGACCATCGTGGTACAAACCTGGCCTAGCCCGTCGTATAATCTGCGGAATATATGGGATGTGTTTAACAACGGGTTCCTCTGGATTCTCCATGTACGGAACAAGGCCATCGCCTTTAGCCTGGGGGCCGGGCTGCCGGAAACCGTCAAGACCCTGCTCTTTATCGCCGTACCGCTTCTGGTAACGGTCTTTCTGTTCTGGTATTTCTTCAGGGCCGATGATTTGACCAGCCTCCAGCGCTGGACCCTGGCGGGTATCATCGGCGGCGGGCTGGGCAATCTGATTGACCGGGTCTTCCGGCCCGATGGAGTGGTGGACTTTATCAGCGTGAATTTGTACGGGCTCTTCGGTTACGACCGTTGGCCCACCTTCAATATCGCCGACTCCGCAGTAGTGGTCTGTGTGATACTCTTCCTCATCAGTATGCTGGTTCCGGTTAAGAAACCGGCAAAGGAGACAAAGCAGTGAATAAAAAAGCCAATACCCTTCTGTTTATGCTAGGGGCCACCCTGTTCAATATCATAATTACGATAGTGAGCTTTGTGGCGCTCTTCCTCGTGTATATCCGCTTCCTGGCCCCGGTCCTGCCCGAGGAATCCGCCCAATGGGCCTTCCTGGTGGTCTTTGTGGGGGCCATCGCCATTGGCTTTGTGGTCTACCGGGGCTTGCTCAAAATCATTACCAAGCGGGTTAAAATAGAAGACCACTTTGATCCCCTCTTTGGCCGCCGGGGCCCCCCCAAGCGTAACTAGGGGGCTTCCCCCTCCAGGCGTACTAAGGGGCTTTCTGGTAAAGGTCCTGGTACACATAGCTGCGGTCCCGGAGTTTCTCCCGGAGCGGCTTGGGGAAGGGCAGGTGCTGCCAGAAGATAGCCCGGACTTCCTTGTCCAGTTTTTGAATTCCCTCGCTTTCCTTGGTTATCCAACTGATGTAATCCTGAATGAATAAATCCTTGATATCTCCCCGGATCCGCATCTTCTGGAACCACTGGAAGTAATAGCCCGTGAGCCCCTCCTCCATCCAGTAGTAGGACGCCTTTTCCTTGGCCGCCTGCCAGCGGAGGTCCGCCGCCGCAGTCAGGACCGCGATCTGGAGGTTCCGGGGGTACATGGGCACAACCAGGCGGCCCCGGCTCGTGGCCCGGTTAAAGCGGTCAAAAGGCTCCCAGCAGAGCCCTGTATTGCCATAGCAGGGGAGGAGCAGCACACAGGGCACGATCCGGTTGAGCCGCTGTTTGTAAGAACGGCGGAATATTCCGGGATCAAGGCTCTCTACCCAGGCAAGCAAGGAGACCACGTTTTCCCGGGAGCCCAGATCGGCGGGGAGACTGTGGAAGTATTCGCCGCCGAGCAGAGGAAAGTGGTTCCCGTTCCTGCCCACCGAAAGTTTTGCCATACGGCGGACCGTTTCAAACTCCGTATCCAGGGCATCGTCCTCCAGGGGCGCCGTATCATCGTTCCCGTCGATTTTTGCCTGGATCGTTCTGAGCTGCTGCACGGCATGGAAATAATCCCGGTAGATTAGTTCCTGCTCATGGGCCACCTTGAGCAGGCTCCGGCTCAACTCCGGAAGCTCTTCCAGGTACTGTTTCTGGGTCCCGGTATAGCTGGCCAGCATACCCGGTACCTCCTCCAGGGGATGGTGCTCCAGGGCGATCCCGGTCCGGTCCCGGAGTATCTTTTCCAGCTTGAGCCGCTCTTCGTGCCGGGCGCCCATGACAGACCGGACCCCGTCGCGATTGTCCCGGTATTGCTCCAGGAGCTGCTGCAGCCGCCGGCTGTTATTGGCGGCGGACCGGGGGATACGGACCTCGTCCACGGCGGAGGTCTTGAGGGCGCCGCTCCCCACGGCCCGGAACCACTCGTCCAGATAGTAGACCGGAACGCCGAGCTTATTATCCACCACGACCCTGGCGAGGAGATCCCTGGCCTCGGCGCTGATAAAGGCGGGGTGGACCATCCCGAAGCGGAGGAAGTATTTCTTGGGCCCGGGAAGCTCCCGGCCGGTTTTTTTGACCAGCGCCGGGAGGAAATTCCAGTAGGCGGGGATAAGCTGCTGCTTGAATTCTTCCCGCTCCCGCTCTTCCTTGGCGTTCACGTATTTCTGGAGGGCTGTATGGAAGGGCTGGGCCGCCTCCCCCTCGCCGGACAGGACGGCCTTGTAATAGTTTGGATCGTTAAAGACCTCCTGGGGCGTTTCCTCAAGGCGTTTATCAATCCTGGGAAAGGCCTCCCCATCGGGATTCAAACTTTCCCTTTCGGCAAGGCTCTGTTCTTCGGCCATGGTTCTATTATAGCTCTCTGGGGATTCTTGTGTCAAGGCGTACGCCATCCGGCAGGATGGGCGCCATCCGTAGGATGGCGGTGTAGTTTGCGGCGCAAACTACACTATTAGACTATGGCACACGGGGCATGGCCTTGTTTTTTTCGGGATTTTTCCCGTTTTTTTCAAGATTTTGATGTTTTTTTCCACAAAAGCGCTTGACAATATTATCAGGAAGGGATACACTTACGCCATGTTGAAGACACAAAGTTTTGAACAAAGCAGCGTTGCAGTTTGCAAGGGCAAACTGCACGCAATCCT
>JAITON010000063.1 GCA_031289935.1 Treponema sp. | reverse complement strand
TTGGGGCGGAGCACCCCGGGGCTTGCCCTGGACAAGCGGGGCCGCATCATGGTGGACGCGGACCAGAAAACCAGCCTGGACCGGGTCTACGCCGGGGGGGACATCGTTCTGGGGGCCGCCACGGTGATTCTTGCCATGGGAGAGGGCCGCCGGGCCGCGAGAGCCATCAACCGGCTTCTGGCAGAGTAATCTCTAAGGAGGCGCTGATTATCGTCAAGTTAAGCAGCGCCTCCAGAGCGTTCCCAGGCGTTCAGGAAAGGCTCCAGTTCCGCCCGGACCCGTTTGAGGAACGAGAGGTTCGTCCCCGGCGGCCTTCGGCCTTCGGCGGCAGCGCATTCCGGGAAATGGGCCCAGAGATAATCGGAGGCGTCCAGCAAATCCTCCAGTTCCGCCGGTTCAGGCGCCGCCAGGCCGGTGAGCAGGTCCCGGAGCCGCCGGAGCCGGGCAATTTCCAGGGGCGCCTCATACCTTTTAACGGCCCTTTCCGGCGGTTTATCCTCATCAGCTTCTTTGACGAAAGCCCCCAGCAGCCCTAGGGCAGTCTCCCCCAGCAGCCCTAAGGCCGTCTCCAGGGGAAGGGTCCGTACGCCCAGGTCCAGCCCCGTGCCGGCCACTGCGGCAAGGCGATCCTCCCCGGCAAACTCCCGCCGGAAGAGCTCCCGGTAGCTTCGCATGGCCGGGTCGGTACGGACCGGACGGCCTTCGCTGGAAAAGGCATCCGTGGCGCCGGGCCTAAAAACGGGCCCGGGGCGAATAAGGCTGCAGAGCCGGTTCTGACTCCGGAGCCGTTCCCGGTGGCCGGGGCTGCCCCGTGCATGGTAGGCGTCCAAGCTAAAGGAAAAATCGATCCCCGCCACGATGACATACCCCCGGCCCAGGTGCAGGGCAGCGTACACCGCGCTGAGGCCCACGGAACCCAGGGGCGGGAACTTTATAGGGAGCGCGCCCGCCGCTTCCAGCCGTTCAAAGAGCCTGAGCCTGGTCCAGGGGGTAAAGAAGAGCCAGGGACGGGCCCCGGCAAATTGTGCCGTGGCGGGCAGGGCGGAAAGATCCATGGCCAGGGGAAGCCGCCAATCCCCCAGGCCGGTAAAGTCCCGGAGGTTCCAGTGCTGGCTCTCCAGGGCCAGGACCAGGTCGGGCCGGATATCCCGCTCCCGGAGGCTCCCCAGAGCGGTGTCCACGCAGATGATCCTAAAGGGCCGTCCCGCCGTATTCGATAAATCGCCAAACCCGGCGACCAGGCCGTCCAGAAAGGGGTCCAGAGAGGGGCCGGCCCCGAGCACGAGCAAGGGAACATCCCCATAGGAAAGACCGGCCAGGTCCCGGCCCTCCAGGGCCAGGTTTCGCACAAAATTGAGGGCAAAACGCCGGCCCAGGCGGACCAGGGTCATAGCATTGCCCCAATCCAGGGCAATTTCCCGCCTCAGGGCATCGGCCAGAACCTCGTAACGCTCCGGGAATAGCTGCCAGCCCCCGGTCAGTTTGAGGGACACAACCCGGCGGAAGCTCCGGCCCCCCCAGGTCTCCCGCAGCAGGGCCGCCAGAGCCGCTGCGTCCCCGCAACCGGTCAAGAGGAAGCGCGGATGGGACGCTGCCAAAGGATAGTCCCGGGCTATAGCCTCCCGGGACAGGGCGAGGAGCGCCCCGTCCAGTTCCAGCGCCAGCACTGCGGCGCCTGCGCCGGCGCCTGCGCTGGCGCCTGCGTCCAGTTCCCCCAGGAGCTTCTCAAGACCGTAGCCAAAGAGGGGCGAAGGGCAGAAATAGAGGGTCCGGTCCCCGGCGGCCCCGGTTGCCGCCGCTACCGCAGCCTCGGCCCGTGCCATGGGATCGATCCGGGAGAGCAGGGTCAGGCCCCGGTAGACCAGGGAACAGCCCCGCCGGGCCGGAAGCATCAGGGGAAGCGGGGAAGGCTCAGCGGGGGAAGGCATCACTCCGAAAAATAGAGCTGGGACCAGGCCGTATAGAAATTATTCTCCAGCTTATCGCTGTTCAGGAAGTGGTTTCGCAGGCTGTTTTCCGCAGTATAGGCCAGCCACCAGCCGGTATAGTTAGCGTCCACCGATTCCAGGACGCTTTCCTCAGGGACGCGCTCTTCCCGGGGATAGAGCACTACAATATTGTCCCCCAGAACCAGGGGCCGGGAAGCGCTCCCCACCGGGCTGCTAAAGGCAGTCCGCCAGAAGCTTTCCGTGGTAGAGGCATAATAGCCCAGTTCCGTTACCGAGCTGTCCAGAACCGTAAAGAGGTCCACATCACCATAATTCAGGGGAAGGGGCCCGAAGCTCTTTTTCTCGATGCCATAGACCTGGACCGTCTCGTCAAAACCGGCCGCCGCCGCATCCCGGCCGAAACTCTCCGCCCGGGCAATGAGCCAGTCCTCAACCAGACCCCGCTCAAAGCCCAGCATATAGAGGCGGATCTTCCCCAGGCTCTCGCTGTTGGCCGTATCCACCGGGACCGGCGCGGCTTCGCAGCGGAAGACGGCCCAGCCCGAAGGAACCTTGACCACAGAACTCAACTGCCCCGGAGCCAGGGCAAGCACCTGGTCCCGCCCGGCGCTGTCCGGTATCTCGGTATCAAACTCGTAGGCCATCTTCTGGCCCATATCGCCGCCCCGCTCGGCGTTGCTATCCTGGGAATTAAGCCGGGCCGCCTCTTCAAAGCTGGAAGTCCCGTCCTGAATAGCGGCAAGCACCTTCCGGGCCTCCTCCTCGCTGGCCGTAATCGTGATCTCCGAGAAGTGAAGCTGCCGGAAGCGGGCCGCGTTGGCGCTCCCAAAGGCGGCCACCTCGGAATCGGGGTAGGAATCGATGGGGAAGGCCGCGAGGTCGAAACTCCGCACCGGGGAAGCCATCGCCTTGATAAAGGCGGTCTCGGCCGCGGGAACCCTCAGATCCGTGATATCCGCCAGGTACTTTGCCGTAGCCAGGGAATCCCGAACCTCCCGCCAGAGGGACATCCGGGCGGTATCGTCCATAGAGCGGTAGAGGGCGGCGGAAAAGCGGCCGTTTTCCCGGAACTGGGAGAGGCCCGCCACCTCCCGGTCCACCATACCGGCAGGCGGGGTATAGCCGGCCCGCTTCATCTCATCCAAAACAGCGACATGGACCACCGCCTCATTAAAAGCCTGCTGCCAAATCTGATAGTACATGTAGAGGTAGGAATCGCTATCTATAGAAGACTGATAGTAACTTGCCAGGTTCTGATAGGCCTGGGCCAGGTAGTTCCCCGGCACATAGCTGATAGGCGTCTTGTTATAGCTGCCGAAGGTCAAATCCGTGGTTCCAGACCGCGCGGCCTCGGGCACAAAAGCCGGCACCAGCACAAAGGCCACGATAACAATCAGCAAAATGACCACGGTACCGATAAACACCAGGGGGTTGGCCTTAAACCTCTGGACGATTTCCGATGTTTCCCCGCGCCCGGCCCCCGGGCGAGCCTTCCGGCCGGCCTGGACCGGCGCCTTCTTCCCCTTAAGCTCCATAGATGATCCACCTCTTCGTATCTGATAAAACGCTTCGCTAACCATAAAACGCTTCTTAATCTAGCACAACCGGAGCGGCGCCGTCAAGCGTGTCCCGCGCCTCTGCAATGCAATCCCGCAAGCAATCCCGCCGTAGGCGGATTGCAAGGTGGAATTGCCGGGTGGATTGCAGTCCACTATATGATGTATTTACCCCATTATATGGACTGCAATGCAATGCCTTGCGGCCTTGCATTGTCGCACAACGGCCCGGCCCTTACGGGTCCGTTGTGCGGAAACGGCCATGGGGCACGGAATTGGAGTTTCG
>JAITON010000049.1 GCA_031289935.1 Treponema sp. | reverse complement strand
TGTGATGGCGGTGGAAATAAAGAGCAAATTGCTGCAAAAGCATGTGAACGATCATATCGAGCGGATGGAAAAACTAAGGCAGTATGGGGAAGAGCATGGGGACAAGCGAAAACTGCTGGGCGCTCTTGCCGGTGCGATAGTGAAGAAAGATGCGCGGGAATACGCCATTCAAAAGGGTTTTTATGTGATTGAGCAGAGCGGGGATACAGTAAAGATAGAAATGCCGGAGAAATTTAAGCCAAAGGCTTGGTAGGGCGCTGGGGTACGGGCTGGCGGGCGGTCTCCGGGGACGGAGGCCGCCTTTTTTGTGCGCTTCAAAAAGTTGCCAGGGCCCCGTTTCAACACAGGGCTCCCGTTTGACTTGACAAGGGGGAAATTCCCGGTTAACATACAAAAAGATTTGACGATACTTAAAGAGAGGGAGCGGTTCATGGCAAACGAAAAAGAACCTTCTATATATGAAGATCGCGGTACCATTGGTTCGGCGGAAGAGCTCGATCAGTACGGGGTCTGGGTAAAGCGCGAACCCCAGGAAATTTCCTCTTTGACCGGGCTGCCGGATTTTGACGAGGCTGCCGGCGAAGGAGCCTCCAAAACCCCGGCAGGAGATGAATTTGACGATCTGGTCTTTGATGATGTGGAATTTGATGACGGGGACCTGCCCGGAGAACTCTCCGGGGCAGCGGAGCAGGCCGCCCCTGCCGAAATGCCGCAGGCGGAACCCGGGGAGGGGGCGAAAACCACGCCTCTTCGGGCTGAAACTCGCGGGGCGGGAACCGGGACGGCCCCGGTGGACCTTTCCACTAAATTGCTCATGCGGATCGCCGATGAATTGGCCTCTATCAAGAACGAGCTTTTATCCTTCAAAAAGGATCTGTCCGTCCCGAATGCTGCGGCGCCGGGGGAACATTTTAGGGTTCAGGGGGCTTCTCTGGAACTGGAAGCGCTGCGGGAAGCCGGGGCGGAATCTCTGACGCCCCCCCCCGAGGATACGAGCTACCTGGACGAAGATCCCCTGGCTCATGAATCCTTTGAAGTTGAAGCGCCGGACCTGGGCGGCAGCCTGGGCGACAGCCTGGGCGACAGCCTGGGCGATACGGAAACAAAGGATGACGAGGAACCCAGCATAGAGAACATCAGCTTCGACCTGGAATGGAAGGACGAAGAGGCCGAAAAATTTAAAGAATCCGGCGAGGCAGATACTACAACGGAGAAAGACGCCCAGGAAGCCTCCTTTGACATTCCCCTGGACGACTTTTCCCTGGATGACATCACGCTGGACGAATCCGCTCTGGACGAGTCGGCCCTGGATGACTTTCCCCCGGAGACTGAGGCCGGGACGGCCGCGCCGGAACCCGTTGTGGATATCGCCGGAACGGAGCCGTCCGAAGCGGAAGAGCTTGAGGAATTGACCCCGGCGGAGGAATTTCTTTCGGAGCCCGCTCAAGCGGACGCCGGAACGGAGTCTGCTCCAGTTGAATCCTCCCCGCTTGAGGCCCCCGTACCGGAACCCGCCGGAGCGGATACTATCGAAGCGGAACCCTTCGACCAGGTAATCCCCGAGGGTTTTATCGTGGAGGCCGATGAAATTGCGGCGGCCGAAGAAGAGGCGGTCGAGGCCGCCCCCGTCATGGAAAAAAGGGCCGCCCCCGCCATGGAAGCGTTGGAAGAGGCCGAAGCCCCTGCCGGGCTGGCGGTCGAGGAAATCCCTGAGATTGGGGATATTACGAAGCAGGAACTCAAGCGTGTGCTTTCTTACATGGACGAGCTCATGGAGTACCTGCCCAAGGATAAAATCGATGAATTCGCCTCCTCTGAATACTATGATACCTACCGGAAACTTTTTGAGGAGTTAGGTATCGCATAATGGGGCTTTTGAGCAAGGCTAGGGAAAGCATCTCCCCGGAAAGCGGTATCCGCGCTTATGCCCAGGGGAGTGGTCCTTTTCAGGGTGTTTTCCTGGGGCCGGACGCAGGGGAGTTTCCCGATGCCGATGCCGGGGACCTGTGTTCCCGGCTCGATGTTGCGGCGGCCTCCTTTGGCCGGGCCCTTCTGGCGGGCGCCGGGGTCCTGCTCCTCTTCCCCGCCGGCCTGGACCGGGAACTTATCGCCCACCGCCTGGAAGGGAGCTATCCCGGCTGGCGGGTGCTCATCAGCTTTGAGGCCAAAACAACGGAAGGGGCCCTCTCACAGCTTAAGCCCTGCCTCTAACATGAACGAGCGGATTGTCCCCGGAGCGAAGGGTCTGCCGACCCTGTACCTGGGGGGGCGGGCTCTCCATTCCCGTTATGACCCGGTAGGGGAAGCGGAACGGTATGTCGATTCTCTGGGGCTCTCCCGGGAACCGCAGGTCTTTATCCTGATTGAACCAGGGCTGGGGTACATTCTGCCGCCTTTGCGGAGACGGTTTCCCGCCGCCAAGATGGTCGCGCTCCATGCGTCTCCCTTTTTTAATCAATACAATCAAGCAGAAAAAAAGGCCGGCGCGGCGGTTTGGACGCCCGGCGGGAGGAATCTCCAGAAATTTTTAGAGGGGGAAATCCCCGACATGGAGGCTTCCGGCCTCAAGGTTCTGGAATGGCGGCCGGCCCTGGCGGTCTATGGCAGGGCCTATGCGGATCTCCTGGAAGAGACCCTGGTCTTTATCAAGCGGATAGATGCCAATGCCCGGACCACCCGGGGCTTTGGCAGGCGCTGGGTACGGAATTTCCTGAAGAATCTGGGCCTGCTCAGACAGCTACTGTACCGGCCCCAGGGACTCCCGGTCTCGAACAGACCCTGGATCGTGACCGGCGCCGGCCCCAGCCTGGAGGCGTCCCTGCCCCGTATCCGGGAACTCTGCGCCGGGCCTGACCCGGCGGTGGTCCTGGCGGCTTCTTCCTCGGTACCGGCCCTGGCTGCGGGGGGAATATCCCCGGAAATGGTCATCACGAGCGACGGGGGGATCTGGGCGCTTTTCCACCTCTACGAGCTCTTTAGGCGTGGCGGAAGGCCCCCATTTCTAGCGGCAAGTCTCTCCGCCGCGCTGCCCTCCCAATGCGCCGCCCTGCCTATTCTGGCCGTGGCCGACGGGAGCCGCTGGCAGCGTCTCGTGCTGGAAGAGCTGGGGATTCCCCACATCAACCTGCCCCAGCGGGGGACTGTTACTGCGGCGGCCCTGGATTTGGCCCTGGCCCTGACTTCAGGCCCGGTCTTTCTGGCAGGCATGGACCTGGGGAACCGGGATATCAGGACCCACGCCCGGCCCTACGGCTTTGAAAGGCTCCAGTGGGAGGCCGCCAGCCGGCTCCGGCCCCGGTACTCCCAGGGCTTTGTCCGGGCCCGTGATATGGCCGCCGGGGGTTCCGGGGGGATCTACGCGGACTGGTTCAGGGGCCGCATAGACTCCTATCCCCGGAGGTTATACTCCCTGGGACAGAATAGTCCGGCCTTCGACGAGCTTGAGGCAGCAGAACCGCTGGCGGTAGCGCTCCCGGTTTCCCCTGCCTCTCCGGGACCCTTCAGCTCAGCGTTTTCGATACTTGACCGGCAGGTTCCAGAGGGCTCGGAAGGCCGGGCCCGGAATATTCTGCGAAGCCATTTGACCGGGGCAGATGAGTCCGGAACGCTCTGCGGGGAGCTTGGGGCCCTGCTTCTTCCCGGAGAGGCCGTCCCTAAACCGGAAAGGCTGGCTGCGGAACTGGACGGGCTTGGTGGATAAAAACTTTGTCTTTGAACGGAATTTACTGGCCCTTTCGGCCCGGGATCCGGGGCTCTGTTCCCGGCTATCCGGGGCCGAGACCACTCTGGGACGCTACCGTTTCCTGGAAGCCCGGACCGGGGAGACGGTACCGGCCCTGGTGGACGGCGCGGGAACGGCCCATCCCCTGCACTCTCTGATGGACCCCCGGAAGGAAGCGGCCCGGCTGATGGAGGCCAGTCTGGAGGGCGCCGGGGCCGGCTATCTGGTGCTGCTGGGCCTGGGCGGAGGCTTTCTTGCAAGGGCCGCCCTGGAAGGGCCGGGGGTGTCCCCTCTGGGGGTGGAGCGGGTCCTGGTACTGGACTACGATATCAACGGAACCGCCGAACTTTTGGCCTCCGGGGACTATATCCAGCTCTTTAAGGACCCCCGGTTCAGCCTACTGATTGATCCCAGTCATGAGGCCCTGGAGCGCCATATCCTGGAAAGCTACCTGCCCGTGCTCCATGGGGGGATCCGGGTAATCCCCCTCAGGGCCCGGACCGAGTATGGCCGTGAACAATTCGCCGCCGCCGGAGAGAGCCTGCGGAGGGCCATCGACCAGGTATCGGGGGATTATTCGGTGCAGGCCTTCTTCGGAAGGCGGTGGTTTGCCAATATTATCAGGAACCTGCCCCAGGCCGAAGCGCGGGATAGTCCCCTGCCGCCGGTCCGGGAGGCGGTTATCTGTGCGGCAGGACCTTCCCTGGAAGAACAACTCCCGGAAATTGCATCCAGATGCGCCCCCGCAGGGGGTGCATCTGGCGGGGCCTATCTGGTTGCCACCGACACAGCCCTCCCCTGCCTCCTGGGCCGAGGGATCGTCCCCAACGCGGTGGTTTCCATCGACTGCCAGCATATCAGTTACCAGCACTTTATGGAGGGGCTGCCCGCTGAAACGGTCCTCTTCCTGGACCTGGCGAGCCCTCCCCTTCTGGCCTCCCTGAGCAGCCGTCCCCGGTTCTTTGCCGGGGGACATCCCCTGGCCCGCTACCTGTCCCGGTACTGGCGGCCCTTCCCGGAGATTGATACATCGGGGGCCAACGTAACCTACGCCGCCTTGTCGCTGGCGGAATACCTTGGGGCCCGGCGCATCAGGCTCTACGGCGCGGACTTTTCCTATCCCCTGGGAAAGACCTATGCCCGGGGAACATACATCTACCCCTATTTTGACGCCCGGCAGCATCGTCTGGCCCCCCTGGAGACCCAGGCCTCGGGACTGCTCTACCGGAGCGCTTCCCTGTTAAAGCTTCCGGGGAAAAGGGGCTGGTATTACGAGACGCCGGTCCTCCGGGGCTATCGCCGGGGAATCGAGGCCAGGACTGCGGCCATGGAAGCGTCGGTCAGCGCGGCCCCCGGCGGAGGGGCGCCCATCAATCTGCCCCCGGGAAAGGCCGCCGGGGACATTTTCGGAACGGCCCGGCCAGGGGCCCGGCCCCTTAGACTCTTCACCGCCGGGGCGGCCCGGGGAAGCGCCGGGGACTTTCTCCAGGACTATCGCCGGGATGTCGCCGCCCTGCCCCTGCCTGAACAGAGCCTGACGGATTACCTCGCCGGTCTTGGGGACCGTGAACGGCTCATCCTAACCAGCCTCCTTCCCGGCGCGGCCCACTTCAAGCGGCGCTATGGGAAACTTGCGGGGAGGGAACTCCTGGAAGCGGCCCGGAAGGCGGCCCTGGCAGAATTGGACGCA
>JAITON010000001.1 GCA_031289935.1 Treponema sp. | reverse complement strand
GGCTCGAAATTCCTGATATAGTCCAGGCTGGTATCGCAAAAAGTACAGGCGTGCCAGTAACAGCCGTAGGCCAGATAGGCCTTGAGCCAGTGCCCGTCGGACCAGAGCCGGTGCATGGGGTTGGCATCGTCTACGGGGTAGATATAGCGGGAAAAGTCCAGGCCGGTGTAGTCGGGGAACACGGTTGCGGTTGCCGGTACCGGCCCGTGGCCGCCCTGGGCTCCGCCCTGGGCTCCGCCCTGGGCTCCGCCCTCCGCGCCCAGCCCGCTGATCACGCTGCCGGCTCTACGGTACATCGTCTTGGGGAGCGCTCCGGTGATAACCGGCCCGGTTATAACCGGCGCGTTTATAAGCGGCCCGCTTATACTACCGGCGGCAGTATTTTTGCGCGCTATATCGTCAATAATGGCCGAAAGGGATTCATAGCCCGAATCGAAGGAAAGATAGTCAAAGTAGTCAAAGAAGGCCGGATCGTTCAGGGAGCGGAGTTCGGTGTTCACGTAACCGCCCCCGGCCAGGGTAACAGCCCGGTCCCCGAAGCGGCGTTTGGCGGATTCGGCGCAGACCAGGGCCCCGGCCAGGCAGCCCGGAAAGGGGATTGACGCGCCGATCAACACGGGGCCCGCCCGGCCGCCTTGCAAGCCCGTCGTATTGCCCGCGGCCAGCGCTTCTTCGAGACGGTCCCATTCGGTCTCAAGATAGGGCCGGTAGAACGTTTGCAGGATATAGCCGTTCAGGGCCTCCGGTACCTGGGAGAAATCCCGGTACGCGCCGCCCGGACGCGCCCGGTAGCTTATCAGGGTAAAGGAAGGGTCCAGGGCGGCGCTGATAAAGTCCGCCAGATCCGAGAGCAGGGCCGTGGCCAAAAGCGGCGCGGTATCCGGGGACCCGTCCAGGGCGCCGCCCAGGGCGGCCAGCCGGGCGTCAAAACGGGGGCCTCCGGGCAGGCAGCCGTTGGCCAGGGCCAGGAAGTGGCCCCACTCCCGGTCCCGGCCCCGGAGAAAGGCAGTGAGGCGGTCTATCGAATTGATCCAGCGGTCCCGCTCCGACAAAAAGCGCCGGATCAGAGGACCGGTGGCCGCCGTAGCGGCAGCGTCGGCAAAGATACGCTCCAGCCCCTCCCGGCAAAAAACCCGTTCAAACAAACCAATAGCATGATCGGCGCAGAGCACGGACCGGCCTTTTCCCTCCAGGAAAGAGCGCAGATAATAGATAGCGGGATAGGGAGCGTTGAGCTGGCTCAGGGGCGGCTGGGCCAGATAGACCATCATTTAAGCCCCTCCTTGAGCCGGAAAGAAGGACACTGGACCCCCGAGGCCCGGAAAACCTCGGCGGAAGGCAGGTCCCGGCACCGAACCGCGAAGATCTCGCAGGACCGGGGATAGCCGGCATCCCAGGTTACCTTAAAGTACGCGCACTTGAGGCAGTCCGGCGCGCGGCGGCAGTCCGGCGCACGGCGGCGGGCCGGCTCCCTAAGGTCCTCTCCGATGTCGATAATCATAGGCCCATTTTACCAGAAAGCTGATTGAAATTGAAGATGAAAGGGCGCCTTTCTAAAACCCCGCAATCACGCCGCGGTTGAGGCTGCGGATAACCCCGCAGGCCAGTTTCACGGTACCCTCGAAGTCCCCGTAGGAGGCGATACCATAGTGAGTGTGGATGTACCGGACCGGCGCCCCGATAACGATCACCGGCACCGCCTTAGCGGCCAGATGAATAGCCCCGGCATTGGTCCCGCCCCCCGTACGCACCGCCTCCTGGACCGGGATACCCTGAGCGGCGGCCAGGTCCAAGGCAAAGCGCTGGAACCGCGGGTTAGTGATCATGCGCAGGTCAATATGCCTGAGCATAGGACCCTTTCTCAGGGCCGTCTGTACCGCGTAAGGCTCCACCAGAGTATCGTCCGCAGGACAGCCCTCAAAACAGATAGCGATATCGGGCCGGGTCTCCAGGGCAGTAACCGCCGCGCCCCGGAGCCCCATCTCTTCCTGAGCAGAGAAAGCGCCCGTAATATCCACCCCCAGATCCTCTCCGGCCAGTTCCCGCAGCGTTACCAGAAGCGCCGCGCAGCCCAGGCGGTCGTCCAGAGCCTTGCCCATCATAATATCCCGTTCCGCCAGGTACTCAAAAGCCGAGCCGGGAACCACCGGAGCGGCCACGCCGATATGATAGTCCCTCCGGATCTCCCGGTCGCTGGAGGCCCCCAGGTCGATCACCATACCGCTCAATTCCGGCGCAGCCCTCCGTTCCGTATCGGAACTCAAGTGGGGCGGCTTCGTGGCCACGATACCCGGAAGCCATTCCCCCAGAGTATTGCGGACCCGTACCTTGTGGGCCGGCACATGAGCAGGAACCCAGCTCCCCAGGGGAATAAAGTCCAGAGTCCCGTTAGGCCGTATCGCCCTGACCATAAAGCCCAGCTCGTCGCTGTGGGCGTCCAGCATCAGGACCGGCTTCCCGCCCCCCGTACCGCCCCCCGGCCCGGCCCGCTGGACCCTAAGGTTCCGCATAGCGTCCTCCCGCCAGACCCCCAGCCCCTCCCCGTAGCGGCGGATTACCGCCACAGCCCCGTCCTCAAAACCCGAAGGACCGGCGGCATCGGAAAGTTCCTTAATCATCAAAAGATTCTGCTCTTTGTCCATCCTCAAGCCCCCATAATTCCCCACTATAGCCCATCAGCCTCATGGTAACAACCAGCCGGTCCGGCCTTCCCCACCAGCCCCGTTTCCTATATACTAGCCTATAACCAGCATACCAAAAGGAGGGGTCCCATGATCAAACGGTTCCGTTATAGTGTTCAGGATCAAGTCTATGACACCCTGCGGCAGGATATTCTCAACCTCAACCTGGTCCCCGGCGCCTCCATCAGCGAAACCGAAATATCCCTCCGGTTCAGCGTAAGCCGCACCCCCGTACGGGAGGCCTTTATCCACCTGGCCAAGGAGGACCTGATCAATATCCTGCCCCAAAAAGGCACCTTTGTATCCCTCATCGATTTTGCCCAGGTGGAGCAGGAGTTTTTTCTCCGGGAAAGCCTGGAACTGGCGGTCCTGAGCCCCTTCCTGGAACGGTGCGGCGGCCCCTGCTTCGAAACCCTGGAAGCAATCATCGAGGCCCAGCGCAAGGCCATTGAGCAGGGCGATTTCGTAGCCCTGGTCAATTATGATGATGATTTCCACCGGACCTTTTACGAGATAGCCGGCCAGGACCTCGCCTGGAACGTGCTCACCGGCAGAAACGGCCATTACCGCCGGGTCAGGCTCCTTTCGACCTGGTTCAGCGGCATTGCCGGGGACGTCGTGAACCAGCACCGGAGCATCCTCAGGGCCCTTCAAGAAGGGAGCCTGGAGGATGCCCGCCGGGAGCTGCAAGGGCACCTGCGGAAGCTGGAGGTAGAAGAGGCCATTCTGCGGGCTGAGTTCCCCGCGTTCTTCGGCCCCTGAGCCCCGTTTCCCCCCCATAGCGGCGTTTTTTTTCGACAAACCATGGACAAATTCCCCCGCCTTTGCTATACTTATTTCTATGAGCCTTGAATCAATGAATTCCAACTTGAAGGCCGTTCCCCGCCGCTTCCCCCCCTGCCCGCCGGTTTCCCGCGGTAGAGACTCAAATTTCCAGGGCAAAGACTCAAATTTCCAGGGCGGATATTCAAGTCTCCGGGGCAAAGACTCAAATTTCCGGGGCGGATATTCAAGCCGCCGGGGCAGGGACTCAAATTTCCAGAGCAAATATTCAAGTCTCCAGAGCGGGGGCTCAAATATTCGGGGCGGATATACCAATATCTACCATAACACCAGGGAGCTGCTGATGGACATCAGGAATCTGCTGAGTAACCTGAGGATCCTCAGCGCCCTCCCTATCACACAAGGAGGCGCATTATGTCGCATACCGACTACATCCCTTCCCGGGATGCAGACTTTGACCGTTGGCTGGGAAACCTGGTTTCCTATGTAACCGCCCGGTGCACGGGCCAGGACCCGGTCTGGACCCATATACCCCAGGCCGCTCTGGATGAGCTGAGCGCCGTCTACAGCGCCTGGCAGACCGCCTGGGCTGCGGTCAAGGGGGCCCACACGCCGGTAGAAACCCAGGCGAAAAACAAAGCCCGGGCCGCCGCCGAGACCCGGGCCCGGCTTTTCGTCAACCAGTACCTGCGCTTTGCGCCGGTCACCGATATGGACCGGGCGGCCATGGGCATTCCCAACCAGGATACCACCTACACCCACCACGAGGAGATCGAAACCTGGCCCACCCTGAACCTGGTCCCGGCGGGCCCCCGTATCCTTAAAGGGGCCATGAAGGATTCGGGAAACGGGAGACGGGCTATCCCGGTGCATTGCCACGGCGCGGAGGTCCTCTGGGGCTTTCAGGAGGCCCCGCCCGAGCACGAGACGGACCTGCACAATTCCTACTTCAGCACCAGCGCGGCCTTTATCTGGAAAGATCTCTTTACCGAGGCCGACCGGGGCAAGCGGCTCTACGCGGTGGCCCGCTGGGAAGGGCGCCGGGGCAGCAAGGTCAAGGGCCCCTGGGGCGAAATCGTGAACGCCATCGTCCCCTAAAGGCGCCGGCCCGGGCCCCTGGAACGGATGCAAAAAATATGGATGTAGTATATCTCTTTCACGAGGCGGGAAACATCAGAATTCCCTTTTATGATGATGATAAACCCCTGTTTACCCGCCTGACGCAACAGGGCCCCGGCTCTTGGGATGCTCAAAATCATCAGTACATAGCCTGCGCCCGTAGTACCGGTGAACAGGCTCTGGCCCGGATATTTGCGGATATTCCCCATGTTATCGTCCGGCAGGACGCGGAAACACCGGTTACCGTCCATGGTTTCTTCGGCCAAAACTGGGACGGGGCCGGCCGCATGGAACTTCCCGCCCCTATCCTTTCGGATAAGCCTGATTTTTTCCCCCCCGAGGCTCTTGCCCGGCTTGAAACCGAGCTCTATGCCAGGAAATATAGCCCTAAGACGATGCAGGCGTATATCCATTACAACCGCGACCTGTGCAGGACCGTGCAAAAACCACCGGAGGCTCTTGAAGCGGCGGATATAAAACGCTATCTGGCCCTTTTGGAAAAAACCCGGGGTTTTTCAGCCTCATCCATGAATCTGGCCATGAGCGCGGTCAAGTTTTTTTACCGGAACGTCCTTAACCGGGATTGCGTGCGCGAACAGCGCCGCCCCCGGCAGGACAAACGCCTCCCGTCCATACTCGCGAAGCCGGAAATCGGGCAATTGCTCGACGCGGTACAGAATCCCAAACATCGTTTGCTGCTCATGCTGGCGTATTCATCGGGCCTGCGGGTCAGCGAGGCGGTAACGCTCAAGCGGGATCAGATTGATTTGGCGCGTAAGACGGTTTTTGTCCGCGGCGGCAAGGGGCGGAAAGACCGGTACACCATGCTTTCGGACGTCGTGGCGGAAAGTTTGCGGGAGTATTACAAGCTCTTTACCATTGATAACTGGCTTTTCCCGGGTTTTCCCGCGGATTGCCATTTGTCGATCCGTTCCGCTCAAAAAATCTTTGACAAGGCCCTGGAGAAAGCCGGTATCGCAAAAGACGCCTCAATTCACAGTCTCCGGCACTCCTTTGCCACCCACCTCATGGAAACCGGGACGGAAGTACGGTACATACAAAGCCTTCTGGGCCACGCGTCGGTCAGAACCACCGAACGTTACACCCATGTGGCCAAACGGGATGTGCTGAGGGTGCAAAGCCCGCTCGATACACCGGGCGGCGGTTGACCTGGGCCCTGACGCTTTTTTGATGGTATGATAGCCTGCTTATGCGGCCAAACGGAACGTGCCGGGGGGACAACCACCGCTCGATACACCGGGCGGCGGTTGACCTGGGCCTTGACGCTTTTTTGATGGTATGATAGGCTGTTCAAAGTCCCCTGCGTTGGTAGGGGTATATTAGACGAACCTTTGTTCGCTTTTCGTACCGGTTAGGGAAAATAAGCGAAACAAGGTGCGTCTACAAGGAGTTAGGCAAAATCCGCTGCGCGGCTTTTGCCTAACGGGGCGCGGGCAAGCCCGCAGTCAGGCTCGCCGCTACGCGGACTTCGCCTAACTGCGGGTAAACGCAATGCCGCTCCGTCTGCG
>JAITON010000186.1 GCA_031289935.1 Treponema sp. | reverse complement strand
GCGGGGAACTGCCGCGATCTTCACGGCCCCTTCTGCACGGGTCTTGGTCGTGGACGATATGCCCTCGAATATTGTCGTGGTCGAGGGGCTTATCGCTCCCTGCCAGATGAAGGTTGACCATTGTAGTTCCGGCGAGGAGGCCCTCCGTATGGTCAAGGCGCAGGAATACGACCTTATCTTTATGGACCACCTGATGCCCGGTATGGATGGTATTGAGGCCACGGTCGCTATCCGGGCGATGGAGGGGGAGCGTTTCAAAACCCTGCCCATCGTAGCGCTCACCGCTAACGCGATGGCCGGCATGAAGCAGGTCTTCCTCGACTCGGGCTTTAACGACTATCTTGCCAAACCGGTGGAAGCGCAGAAACTCAACGCAATGCTCTGGAAGTGGATACCGGAGGAAAAACGGGAATCCCTTCTTGACAAGCCCCGGCCTTCGGGCTATAGCTTATAGTTAAGGTAAGGAGAAAACGATGCGCTACCCCCCGATTGTTCCCCGGTTCCCCCATATCCTGCATGGCGGCGATTACAATCCCGACCAGTGGCTCCGGTGGAAAGACACCATCTGGAAGGAAGACATGCGTCTGGTCAGGCTGGCGGGGGTCAATTCCCTGACCGTGGGGATATTCTCCTGGACGGCCCTGGAACCCCGCGAGGGGGAATACCGCTTTGAGTGGCTGGATGAAGTGATGGACATGCTGGCGGCAAACGGCATGGCCGCTGTGCTGGCCACGCCGTCCGGGGCCAAGCCCGCGTGGATGAGCCGCAAGTACCCGGAAATCCTGCGGGTGAACGACCGGCGGCAGCGTAATCTGCACGGTGAGCGGCACAATCACTGCCTGTCCTCGCCGGTGTACCGCCAAAAGGTGACGGCCATCAACACCCGCCTGGCGGAGCGTTACCGGAACCATCCGGCCCTGGGGGTCTGGCACATCAGCAACGAATATGGCGGCGAATGTCACTGCCCGCTCTGTCAGGAACGGTTCCGCGCCTGGCTCAAGGCCCGCTACCAGACCCTGGACGCTCTGAACGAAGCCTGGTGGACGGCCTTCTGGAGCCACACCTACAGCGACTGGGAAGAAATCGAAAGTCCCAGCCCGCTGGGGGAAAACGGGCTGCACGGCCTCAAACTGGACTGGCGGCGTTTTACCTCTGAGCAGTTTGTGGATTTCTACCTCCACGAGACCGCGCCGCTCAAGAAGATTACCCCCGATGTCCCCTGCACGACCAACCTGATGGGAACCTATCCCGGCATCGACTACTTCCGCCTGGCGGAAGTGCTGGACGTGGCGTCCTGGGATTCCTACCCCCAGTGGACCGGCGTGGACGACACCGGACTGGGGGCCCGCACGGCCTTCATGCACGACCTGACCCGGAGCCTCAAAGACAAACCCTTTATGCTCATGGAATCCTCACCTTCGGCTACCAACTGGCGGCCCGTGGCAAAGCTGCACCGCCCCAATGTGCATATGCTGCAATCCATGCAGGCCGTGGCCCACGGCGCGGATACCGTACAATACTTTCAATACCGCAAAAGCCGGGGCGGGCCGGAGAAGTTTCACGGCGCCATTATTGACCACGAGGGCAGCGAGCACACCCGGGTCTTCCGCGATGCAGCCGCTGTGGGAGAACGTTTAAAAGGCATGGACGCCATTGTAGGCGCGGACACCCCCGCCAGGACGGCAATCATCTACGACTGGCAGGTGCGCTGGTCTTTGGACGATGTAAAGGGCCTTTTGCAGGACAAGACCAACTACGAGGAGACGGTCATCGGCCATCACCGGGCCTTTTGGAAGCTGGGTATCGCCACGGACATCATCGACTCCACCCGGAGTTTTGACAAATACGATGTGCTGATTGCCCCCATGCTGTATATGCTGCGCCCCGGCGTGGCTGAACGCATCGACGCTTTTGTGGAGCGGGGCGGCACGTTTGTCGCCACCTACGTTACCGGTTATGCGGACGAGCACGACCTGACTCACCTGGGCGGCTTCCCCGGCCCCCTGCGGAAGACCCTGGGCATCTGGTGTGAGGAAATTGACGCCCTGTTCCCCGGCGATGAGAACAGCATTGTGTGGGCAGGCAAACCCTACCGCGTCTTTGACCTCTGCGAGCTGATTCATGGCGAAGGGGCGGAAACCCTGGCAGCCTATGGCGGCGACTTCTATGCGGGAGAGCCGGCGCTTACGGTGAACCGGCGCGGCAAGGGCAAGGCGTACTTTATCGCCGCCCGCTCCGGGGACGATCTCCTGGACGACTTCTACGGCATGATCGCTCGGGACGCCGGCCTGGAACGCGCCGTGGAAGGGCCCCTGCCCTGGGGCGTCAGCGCCAGGGTTCGCGATAACGGCGAGCAAAAGTTTCTTTTTGTGATGAACTTTACCCATGAGCCCAAGGAACTTACCATAGCCCAGGGCGAAAAGATGAGCCTGGCGCCCTTTGAAACGAAGATTGTAGAGCGATGAGGAGATGCAGCCATGAAATTTACCAACGGCTATTGGCTTTTGAAGGAGGGGCTGGAGCCCCATTTTGCCGCCCAGGCCTATGAGGCGGAGCAGCAGGAGGATTGCCTCGTGGTTTACGCCCCGGACCGGCCCGTCATAAGCCGGGGGGATACCCTCAACCGGCCCCTGCTGACCCTGCGCTACTCAAGCCCCATGGAGAACATCATCCGGGTGCGGGTAAGCCACTTCGAGGGGGCCATTGACCAGGGGCCCCGTTTTGAGCTTGGCTCTAAGCAGGGCTTACAGCCGGAGATTCGCATCGGGGCGGAGGAAGCGGAACTTACCAGCGGAGCCCTCTCGGTGCATATCCCCCTGGGGCGGGACTGGGACGTATCATTCCGGGCTGATGGGCGGCGGCTCACGGGCTCCGGCTCACGGTCAACAGCCTATATCACGGACTCGGCTCTTGCCGCAGGTACCGGGCCCTTTATCAAGGAGGAGCTCTCTCTGGGGGTGGGCGAACTGGTGTACGGCCTGGGAGAACGGTTCGGGCCCTTTGTCAAGAACGGCCAGACCGTGGACATCTGGAACGCCGATGGCGGCACCGCCAGTGAGCAGGCCTACAAGAACATCCCCTTCTATCTGACCAACAAAGGCTACGGGGTCCTGGTGAATGAGTGCGGCAGGGTTTCATTCGAAATCGCCACCGAAAAGACCAACCGCAGCCAGTTCTCTGTAGCCGGGGAGTCCCTGGAATACTTCATCATCTATGGGCCGAATCCTAAAGCCATTCTGGAACGCTACACGGCCCTGAGCGGCCGGCCGCCCATGCTGCCCGAATGGTCCTTCGGGCTCTGGCTCTCTACCTCCTTCACCACCTCTTACGACGAAAAGACCGTGATAGGTTTTGTGGACGGGATGCTGGAACGGGGCATCCCCCTCAAGGTCTTCCACTTCGACTGCTTCTGGATGAAAGGCTTCCACTGGAGCGACTTCACATGGGATCCGGACACCTTCCCGGACCCCCGGGGCATGATCAGCCGGATCAAAGCCAAGGGCCTCAGGGTCTGTGTATGGATCAACCCCTATATCGCCCAGCGCTCCGCCCTCTTTGCGGAGGGCCGCGCAAAGGGTTATTTTATCAGAAAAGCCGATGGCTCGGTCTGGCAGACGGACCTCTGGCAGGCCGGCATGGGGGTCGTGGACTTCAGCAACCCCGAAGCGGCGGCCTGGTTCCAGGGGAAGCTGGAAACCCTCCTCGACATGGGGGTGGACTGCTTCAAGACCGATTTCGGCGAGCGCATCCCCGAAGACGGGGTTTACTTCGACGGCGGCGACCCGGCCAAGCATCACAACTACTATACCTACCGCTACAACAAGACCGTGTTTGAGCTCCTGGAGCGGAAGCGGGGTAAGGGCGAAGCGGTGCTTTTTGCCCGGTCGGCCACCACGGGAAACCAGAAGTTCCCGCTCCACTGGGGCGGCGACTGTGAATCCAGCTTTGAGGCCATGGCGGAGACTCTTCGGGGGGGCCTTTCCCTGGGGCTTTCGGGCTTCGGCTACTGGAGCCACGACATCGGCGGCTTTGAGGGCACCCCCGGCGCGGCCTTGTTTAAGCGCTGGCTTGCCTTCGGCCTCCTCTCCTCCCATTCCCGGCTCCACGGCAGCAATTCCTACCGGGCGCCCTGGAACGTGGATCAGGATGAAGGCCCCGAGGGCGCTTCGGCGGTCTGCAAGTTTTTCGCCCGGCTCAAGGAGCGGCTGAATCCCTATCTCCTGGACACGGCGAAGGAGGCCCATGAGCAGGGAACTCCCATGCTCCGGGCCATGTTCCTGGAGTTTCCCGATGACCCGGCCTGTGCGTGGCTCGACCGGCAGTACATGCTGGGCCCGGCGCTGCTCGTGGCCCCGGTCTTTTCGGAGGATAATACCGTGGAATACTACCTGCCGCCGGGCCGCTGGACCCACCTCATCGACACGGCGGAAGGGAAACCCCGCGCGGAGACCGGGGGCAAGTGGATTCGGGAGCGCTGCGGCTTCCTGAGCCTGCCGGCCTGGGTCCGGTCCGCAGAGGGCTTAAGCCCGGATATGTCGAGGTTTTTCAGAGACGAGGCCTAACTCCCCATACAAAAGAGACGCGTTCCCCCGGATCCGCCCGTCCAGCCCGTATCAGGGAAAGCGCGCTGGGCTAGCGCTCCGCGGGCGCCCGGGCCAGCGCTCCGTAGACGCCCGGGCTAGAGTTCCGCGGGCGCCAGGCCAGAGCTCCGCAGGCGCCGGGAAAAACCCCGTACGATTCTGATTAAACCCAGTACGTTTCTGGTTAAGCCTCGTACGATTCTGACTAAACCCAGTAC
>JAITON010000178.1 GCA_031289935.1 Treponema sp. | reverse complement strand
TCAGTCTGGCGGAGCTCAACTACCGGGCCGGGCTCCCCCTGATCTTCTGGGGTAACATCCGCTTTGACCGGCGCTTTAGCCCCGATGTCGCGGCAGTACTGGCGGCCGGGGGGCTGGTGGGGGTCTCCGCCGGGATAGAAGTGGCCACCGAAAGCGGCCTTAAACGGCTTTGCAAGGGGATCAGCCTGGCCGATATAGTCAGGAACTGCGCCGCCTTTAAGGAGGCGGGAATCCTGGTCCACGGCTACCTTATCTACGGCTATTGGGACCAGGAGGAGCAGGAACTTATCGACGCGGCGGAAACGGTGCGGCAGCTCTTTGCGGCGGGGCTTCTGGATTCGGCCTTCTGGCACCAGTTCGTCCTCACCTGCCACTCCCGGCTCTACGATGAAACGCAACGGGGTCTGCATCCCGGCTTCGAGGTAGTGGGAGACGCCAATACGGCCAACAGTACGAGGGTCTTTGCCCGGAACGATCTGTCTTTTGAGGGCGAGGACCGTTACGGGAAATACGGTGAGGGCCTGGACCGGCTCCTGGCGGCATGGATGGCCGGCGAGACCGGCACCCCGGTAATGGCGGCCTTCCCCTTTAAGGTCCCCCGGCCATCGGCGCCGCCTTTCCTGGTAGAGCGGCTTTTGGACGGCTATGCCCGGGACCGGGACGCCGCGAGAGAGGCCCCGCCTGATGCCTCCGGGCGGCTTGTCTTTCTGGGTTCCCACCCCATGCTTGAGGGGAACGAGTCCCTGGCACGGCTCTCCTGGCGCTGGCGGCTTGAAGAGCGCCGGCTCAAGATCAGGGGCCGGGACCGGGCCCGGCGGATCGCCGCCCTGCTTGAAGCGGCCGCCCGGGGAACAGTTGCCGGCGGAGAGAAAACACCCGCCGGGGACCTGTACCGGGAACTGGGGCAAATCCTGGGGAAGGATGCCGCAGAGAAGGCCTGGCGGAGCCTCCGGCGGGGCGGCCTCGCAGTCTATGCGCCCCCTCTTGCCGCCGGGCCCCCTTTTTAGTATCTTGGATATAAAATCATATCATCAACTTTAAGGAGCCCTCTATGGCACAGCATCAGTTTCAGACCGAGGTGAGCAGACTGCTTCACCTTATCATCCATTCCCTCTATTCCAACCGGGAGATATTTCTCCGGGAACTCGTGTCCAATGCGTCTGATGCCCTGGACAAGCTCAAATACCTGACCGTGGCGGACGATGCCTACAAGTCCATCAGCCTCGATCCCCGGATCGACCTCTCCTTTAATAAGGATGCGCAGGATCAAGGGTCCGCAACCCTCACCGTGGCGGACAACGGCATCGGCATGAACGAGCAGGACCTGATCGAGTCCCTGGGAACCATCGCCCGGTCGGGCACCCGGTCTTTTTTGGAGAAGCTCAGCGCCGACGCCAAGAAGGATTCGAACCTCATCGGCCAGTTCGGGGTGGGCTTTTACTCGGCCTTTATGGTGGCGGACAAGATCGAGGTGATCAGCCGCAAGGCCGGGGAGGAGCAGGCCTGGAAGTGGACCAGCGACGGCCAGGAGGGCTACGAGATAGAGGCCGCTGCCCGGGACAGCCAGGGCACCACGGTGCTTCTCCACCTGACCGGGGAAGGCGCCGAGTATGCCAACCGCTGGTCCATCGAGGACATCGTCAAACGCTACAGCAACCATGTGGCCTTCCCCATCTACCTGACCTATGATGAGCAGGAATCCCCAGCTTCCGCCGGAGACGGCGACAAGGGCAAGGAAAAGGGCGGCAAGACAGAGACAATCCGGATCAACGCGGGGACGGCCCTTTGGCGCAGGTCCAAGGCGGAGCTCAAGGAGGAGGATTACCACGAGTTTTACAAGCAGCTCGGCCACGACAGCGAGGAGCCCCTCTTCTACGTCCACACCAAGGCCGAAGGGAGCCTGGAATACGCTACCCTGTTCTTTATCCCGAAAAAGGCCCCCTTCGACATGTACCACATGGACTACAAGCCGGGGGTCAAGCTCTATGTAAAGCGAGTCTTTATTACCGACGATGACAAGGAACTGATGCCCACCTGGCTGCGCTTTGTCCGGGGGGTCATTGATTCCGAGGACCTGCCCCTGAACGTGAGCCGGGAGATATTGCAACAGAACAAGGTGCTCATCAACATCAAAAATGCCTCGGTAAAGAAGCTCCTGGCCGAGTTCAAGGCCCTCTCGGAAAACCCTGCGGAAGACGCCAGGCAGAAGTGGCAGGCCTTTATCACCGAATTTAACCGGCCCCTCAAGGAAGGGCTCTACCAGGACTGGGGCAGCCGGGAGGCATTGCAGGAACTGGTGCGCTTCAAGAGTACCGCCGTGGAAGGCGCCGGCGGCGGTGGGACCAGTTTCGCCGATGGCGGCTGGACCAGTTTTGCCGGTTACGTTTCCCGCATGCAGGCCGGCCAGAAGCATATCTACTATATTACCGGGGGCGACGAGAAGACCTTGCGGGCCTCGCCCCTCCTGGAGGCCTACCGGGCAAAGGATATGGAGGTCCTCATCATGGATGATGAGATTGACGATATCGTGATTCCCTCGGTGGGCCGTTACTCGGCCAGGGACGGGGACACGGCCAAGGACTACGAGCTCAAGGCCGTGAACCGGGCCGGCGCCGACGAGGAACTGGGGGAAAAGAAGGACCAGGCGGCTGAAAAGGAAGCCAAGCCGGTGCTCGGGAAGCTCAAGAAGGCCCTGGGGGAGCGGGTCAAGGACGTGAAACTCTCCCGCCGCCTCCACGACAGCCCCAGTTGCATTGTGGCCGATGAAAACGACCCCTCTATGCAGATGGCCCAGATGTTCAAGGCCATGGGCCAGACCGGTCCCGAGATCAAGCCCATCCTGGAGGTCAACGGGGAGCATCCCATCGTGGCCGGTCTCAAGGATGTGGACGACGAGGCCCGCATCGCCGATGTGGCCGGGGTGCTGCTGGACCAGGCCCTGCTCGTGGAGGGTCTCAAGTTGCAGGACCCGGCGGACTTCGTGAAGCGGCTCAACCGGCTGCTTTCGCCATCCAGTAGGATGGCGGTGTAGTTTGCGTGCAATCCGGTAGGATTGCCTGCAAACTACACGCTTAGACCGGGTGCGCGCCATCCGGCAGAGGCCGGATGGGGAATTCCCCTGTTTTTTTCGGGATTTTCACGTTTTTTCGGGATTTTTCCGTAAAAGACTTGACATTATAATCAGGAAGGTATACACTTACGTCATGTTGAAGACACAAAGTTTTGAACAAAGCAGTTTAATTCCGGCCCTACAGGACCCTGCAATCCGGCAAAGCC
>JAITON010000057.1 GCA_031289935.1 Treponema sp. | reverse complement strand
CGGTACTCGTGACGGCAAGGCAGCAGTGGGCGGATACCAGGGCTTGGACGGCTGGTTAATCGGCAAGGATGACGGCGCTCGTATTCAGTGGGATGGAACCGACTCGCAAACTGGCGGAGCGTACATTGACATCATTCCAGACAACCTTAGACTGCACGCGAACGTTACTCTGAAAAAATCGCTGGGTACTCCCTACTCCATCTTCATCGACAAAGGCTTTAGGCTGACAATTGACGCCGCTGTAGATACAACAAACACAGATGTGCAAACCGGCGGCCTGTATTGCAACTTTGGCGATGTCAGTATCTTCGGTATCGAGGGATCTACCCCGCAAAGCACACAGGGTCCGACCCCGGAGGCTGCTTCAACGATAGTCATCAAGAGCGGCAAAGCGTTTATGGGCTTCTTCAAGCCGAATAATGCGCAACTTGTTGCAAGCGAAGACATCACGCTTTATGCGAAGAGCGATGGAGCATATGAAAGTGCGAATAGCACCACTACTGCATTCAGTGCATTGGGTGGCGCAACTTGGCAGATCAAATGGGCTGTTCCTTCCGAGGAATAACCTTTGCACTATCCTCGCTTAGCCCCTCGGCGAAAGCCGGAGGTTAAGCTTGTCGAAGCACGTTGCCGCCTCCAGGCATAGCTTGCTATGCAGGGGGCGGCTTTTTTGTGGACATGAAACAGGGGTGTATGCTATACTAAGCCAAGGAGTACGAAATGATAACATACCGGGTAATGTCCCAGGATGACCGGGCGGAAATTAACCGGAAGTCCCGCGAATTGCGGGAAGCCGGCAAGTATGAAGAGGCCATGACGGTGAGCAAGACGCGCCCCCTGTCGCCGTACCTGGCGAAGATTTTGAAAGAGAAGGTCGGCGTGGACTATTTGCGCAAGAGCGGCTGGAACCTGGCCGAAGCGGAGGCGGAGTTTGGACGCGACTGGCTTGACCGATAGGATAACAGACGCCGTGGAATTGTTTACGTTGACAAGCAGGCGAAGATGATATATAGGGGAGGCAAGGAGACTATTATGCAAACAGTAACAAAGATGAGCATTGGCGAAAGACTGGATATAGCGCAGGAGTCCTTTGCCCTGGAAGCCGCTGGTAAGAAGGAAGAAGCCCTGGTCATGCGCATGACCAAAATCCCTCTGGAGCCCTGGCTGGCGAAGATAATCAAAGAGAAAGTGGGGGCCGACTTTCTGCGGGACAACCGCTATAATTTAACGGAAGTGGAGGCGGAGTTTGGATCAGACTGGCTTGACAAATAGGATGTTCGACGCGGTCCGCCTCATAACTGATGGTCGCATTGGCCAGAGGACAAGAGGCAAAACTGAACAGGGCCTGGATAACTTCCATAGCGGCCTGCGTAAAGCAATGGCGGTATTCACCGAGGTAGAGGCCTCCCGCGACCCGTACCTCATGCTTCTGGCCGAGTACGTATACATAGGCCAAGAACTCGCGGGAAGCAGGCCTGAGGAAAAAGAAGCCCGCTCCAGTTGCGAAGCCGCCATGCACGACTTTGACGATGCGTTCAACTGCCTGGAAATTGTGGAGCAGTCGGCAATGTATAAGGCTGTGGAAAAAGCCCATCTTCACCGCGCCAAGTTTCGCTACAAGGATATGCCAAAAGACGCCTTCCACCTGGCCTACATGGGCCATCGTACCCGCGTACGCAACAGCCTGCGTAGGATCGGCTTCGACCCCGCCGAACAGGCCACGCTGGAACTGCGAATGAGCGCGTTCAACACCGCCCAGGACGTGTACCTGGGGTTGCAGCAGGCCGCGTTGTCCGCTGCCGCCATCTAATACCCTCAGAACGCCCTAAAGAGCGGGTATTAAACCCTCGCCACGAATCAAAGGGCCATTTCCGCATTCCGCCGTAGCGCCTGAGGACTCAGCCAGGAAAGCCCCAGGGCGGTTCCCCGGAAGCGGGCCCTGATGGCCTCATCGGAAAGGGCCAGGAGTTCCCGGCAGTCGATCCAGGCCGGTAGTATGCCCTCGGCGGTTTCGGCGCCGGGGATGGGCTTCTGGTGCCAGATACAGGCGTCCTGGCAGAGGTTGCAGCCGTAGAAACGGCGGCCCCATTGGGCGGCCACTTCCGGGGGAACTGTCTCCCCATAGCCCGATGCGTACCATTGGATGCACCATTCCCGGTGGAAGCTGCCGTCCACGGCCAGGGCTCCCGTAGGGCAGGCCGCCGCGCAGGGAGGGTTTTGGGGGTTGCAGGCTGCGCAGGGGGAGCCCTCCAGGGGGCCGTCTCCGGAAAGGGCCCAGGGCAGGGTCATGGCGGCGATAACTACCAGGGAGCCTGCTTCGGGGCAGATGATGAGGCCGTTCCTGCCCAAGGCTCCCAGGCCGCAGGCCGCAGCCGGGGGCTTTTCCGGTACCGGAGAGTTGCAGAGGATCCTGAAATCCCGTTTTTGCCCGCCAAAACGCTGCCGGAACTCCCCGGAAAGCCGTTGCAGCCGCTTGACCGTCTCCCGGTAGTAGTTTCGTTGAGCAAAGGGGGCAATTTCAGCCGTTCCGGGCGGGGCGCCCGAAACGGCGCCTGGCGCTCTGTTGCCGTAGGCCAGGGCCGCCATGAGCAGGGCGGGAGCACCTTCACGGTAGTTGGCGGCGGCTCCGGCGGGCGGCATCCAAGGCGCCAGTATCCGCGCCCGGACAAAACCCGCATCCAGGGCCGCCTTGAGCACCGCCTCCTTCAAACCTGCTCCCCTAGGGAAGCACTGTTTAACGTCAAGTTAATCAGCGCCTCCCTAGATTAATCGCTCGAAGCTCTCCGCACCGTGCTTGCAGAGGGGGCAGACAAAGTCCCCGGGCAGATCCGGCCCCTCGTGGACATAGCCGCAGATCTTGCAGACCCAGCCTTCTTTCTTTTCTTTGGCCTGTACCGGCGGATTCCTGGGCTTGATGTGGTCGAAGTAGTATTGATAGCTCAGAGAGGGCAGATTGGAGAGGAGCCCCGCCTCGGTTACCTCGGCGATAAAGAGGGTGTGAGTGGCATAGTCCGTGGCGCTGACCAGCTTGCCCGATATAAAGGCATTGCTGTATTCAGGCAGGTAGTAGACGCCGTTTTCGCTCCGTACCAGGCCCGGGACGCCGGCAAACTTGTCCAGATCCCGGCCGCTCCTAAAGCCGTAGTCCTGGAAAACCTTGAAGGGTACGTCCACCGTGAGCATGGACAGGTTAAAGACCCCGGTCCTGGCGATAAGGTCCCGGCTGAAGTTGGCCCGGTTCACCGCCATGGAGATCAGCTTGGGGTTGTCGGTAAGCTGGAGCCCCGTATTGATGATGCAGCCGTTGTCCTTGGCCCCCTCCCGGCTCGTGAGCAGGAACAGACCGTAACTGAACTTGAAGAAGGCCCCCGGATCCAGGGGCTGAACCCTGAAATCGTGCCTGGGAACCGCTGTTTTGGGCATGGTCTCCACGAGCTTATCCGCCAGCCGGTTGATATCCGCGAGCTGGTCTTCCTTGAGGGCCGAATGCAGGGTGATCGTATCGCCGGTGATCCTGATATCGTCCATAGTGTTGAACAAATCCCGCATAAGGCCCCCCGAGGCCGGGGCCCAGGAACCGTTTTCGATGAGGGCCACGGTGCGGTGCTTGAGGGCATGCTTCTGGAGGTCCAGAATAGCTTCCTCCATCTTGATGAAGATACCTGCGTTGTAGGTGGTGGAGGCGAAAACCAGGTGGCTGCACCGGAAGGCCTCGGCCACCACAAAGGAGGAATCGATAACCGACACATCGTAGGTAACGATGTTCCTGACCCCCCGCTCCGCCAGGGCCCCGGCCAGGATATCTGCGGCATTAGCCGTATCGCCGTAGATCGAGGCGTAGGCGATCATCACCGAGTTCTCGTCTTCGGGCATCCAGGAAGCCCAGCGCCGGTACTTTTCGATATACCAGCCGATGTTTTTCCGCCACACCAGCCCGTGGAGGGGGCAGATCATGGCGATATCCAGCTTGGCGGTCTTTTCCAGCAGGGCCCGGACCTGATCGCCATACTTGCCCACGATATTGGCGTAGTAGCGCCGGGCGTCGGGGAGCCAGTCCCGCTCAAAATCGACCTCATCGGCAAAAAGGTTGCCGTTCAGGGCCCCGAAGCTCCCAAAGGCATCGGCAGAAAAGAGGATTTTACTGGCCGCATCATAACTCACCATGACCTCGGGCCAGTGCACCATGGGGGCCATCAAAAAGCTAAAGTTATGCCGGCCGCTGGTAAAATTATCCCCCTCCCGGACCACCAGGGCCCGGGCGTCCACATCAAAGTCGAAAAACTGCTTCATCATCGTAAAGCTCAGATCGTTGCCGATGATCTTGAGCTTGGGATAGCGCAGGGCCAGCTCCGGCAGGACGGCGCAGTGGTCGGGCTCCATGTGGTTCACGATCACATAGTCCAGGGGCCGGCCCGCCAGCAAGTATTCCAGGTTTTCCAGAAACAGGCCGCTTGCCGCCCGGTCTACCGTGTCCAGGAGCACGGTCTGCTCGTCCAAAACGAGATAAGCATTGTAGGAAACGCCCCGGGGAATCGAAAAGACCCCTTCGAACACGGCCAGCCGCCGGTCGTTCCCCCCGACCCAGTAAATATCATCCTGAATTTTTCTGGTTTGATGCATGGTAAAACTCCTTGCGCTCTAATATACAGCATTTTTGAGCCCGATGCCAGACGCCTCTTTATTGTTAGCGAAGGGTTTAATACCCCGCCCTTTAGGGCGTAATCTTGGGTATTAAACCCTGAGTCTAATACCTTACCAGAACAACATACCTCGTCCTTCAGGGCGAGGTTGTTGA
>JAITON010000037.1 GCA_031289935.1 Treponema sp. | reverse complement strand
TCACTATATTTTTCCCGCTGTACCAAATATATTTACCCTTGTAAACAATATCGTCATGCATTTTGACGCTATCCTCCTTGCGTACGGTGACCGCGTGTCTCCCTATGGGCTGATGGCCCAAAAACAACATGCCACGAGTATAGCACAACGCGAATGAATGCGTCAAGCGCTTTTTCCGCGTTTTTGGAATATTTTCTGGGGAGCCAGATAGTTTCTTGCATCACGCCCCTCAGGCGGCCAATCCGCAGAGCTGCACCACCAGGCCCACCATCAGGGGCATGGCGATATTGTCGTAATCGTGCAGGGGCATGGCATCCACCACCGTGGCGGTCAGGGCGGCGAGCCAGATCACGCGGGAATCGCTGGAGACCAGGCTGGCGGCGATCCAGACGGCCAGGAAACAGGCCGCCGAGCCTTCCAGGCTTTTGCCCCGGAGGAAAGCAGGCCGGATATGGCCGGCAAACTTCCCGATCAGGTTGGAAAAGCCGTCCCCAAAGGCCAGGGCATAGATAGCAATGGACGCGGCTGCGGGCGGGAAGAAGAGCAGGCTCAGTAGAGCCCCGAGCCCTAAGCTCACCGGACCCAGGACAAACCGGTCCGCGTCCCCGGGCCTGGATGCCAGGACGGTGAGCCAGGAAATCAGGGGGATACGAATTCCCCTCAGCCTAAGGGCCTCCATGATGGTATAGAACAGGGTTCCGGCGGCCAGGAGCGCCAGACTTAGGGGCCGGTTAAAGGCCGCCAGGAATGGGCAGAGCGCAATAAGAAAGTGGAGCGATTTCCGGATAAGCTCAGATTTCAGCGCCCTCGAATCGGCAGCTTCTACGCCCAAGGGCCGGGAAATTAACACATCACCCACACGATTCACATCGGACATAGGAGTAAGATACTCGGGATGATTGATCTTGTAAACCCAGGACATTACCCGGGGCTGCCTTCACGATGCCCGGGACCTTATAGCCAAAGATAGATGCTGTGGAGCCGGGACATGATAAACCAGGCGCCCAGGATCAGGGCGGCCAGGCCGGGCAGGGGGCTTAGCCAGGTATCGGCCCGGAGGAGCAGGTCCCGGCCGGCAAGGGCCAGCAGGGCTCCCCCGGCAATGGGGATATAGTCCCGGGAGCCCCGGGTATGGGCGGCCACCAGGAAACTCACCACGGTGATCAGGATAATCCCCCAATCTACCATGCGGAACAGATCCCAATAGCCGCCGATCATATCCAGGCTGCTGTCCCAGGCAAGACTGTCCACGGGGGTTCCCAGGGCAATAACCAGGGCAGCCGCGACGACGATCAGAATCAGGGGGGCCTGCTTCTGCATCTGGAGGCCTGCGGCAAGCACGCTGGCCGCAAACAGGGAAAAGAGCCCGAAGTATCTGCCAAAAAGCACGACCCGGTAGGCGGCGCTGATAAAGAGCCCCGGCAGTTCGTGGACGCTTCCCAGGGGCGGGACCAGCCGGGCAGCCTCAAAGGCCAGGGAGAGGGTAAAGAAACTGACAAAAAGGATCTCCGGGGCCTGGGTCTGCTCGAAAAAGTAGTAGATCAGGATGGCTGCCGTCAAAGCGGCCAGGACCGAAGCGGCGGTAGTCAGCAGGGGCATATAGGCCAGAGGGGGAATCAGGGCGCCGAAGAGGGCGGTAACCAGACCGGGGGCCCGCCGGACAGCCCGGGCCGCCATATCAGGATAGCCCGGCAGGGCGCTCAGAGTCCCCGCCGCGACCAGTGCCACGGAAAGGGAGGAAAGGGCTATCCCAATTTTGAAAAAGCGGTTGCGCTGGGTCAGGGTCATGGCCTCAGCATAGAACATTTGCGGGGCGCTCCTCAAGATAGGGAAAATCCATCCGATATATATTAAAGAGGAGAACTTTATGTCTGGTAAAAAATTCCTTTTTGCGGCCTTGTTGATAGGCTTCTCCAGCGCCTCTCTGCTTTGGGCGGGGGATCAGGCGACTTTCGTGGATCTCGGCTTTTCTCCCGATGGGAAAACCTATATGTTCGGACAATACGGGCTGCAAGCCAAAACTCTGAGGCCCTGGGCGGAAATATTTGTGGTGGATGTTCCCCGGAATGATTTTGTTGCGGGGGGGGAACTCTCCTATATCCACGACAGCCCGGCTTCCAGCGGCCAGGACGGTTCCGGGGCTTTTTTCAGACTGATCAGCCGGAACGCAGCCCTGGCGGACCGCTACAGTATCAGCTTCCTGGCCCAGGGCCGTCCACTCTATCTCTCCCTGGAAGAGGGGAGCTCCAGCGGGGGAGGGACTATCGAATTCCGGGATTTTGAACGCAACGCCTCCTACCGGGCCGTTCTGGTCTCCACGGTCGAGGGGAACGGCGAGGGCCTTAAATCATCCTTCCGTATTGATCTGGAACAGCGCCCCGACAGCGGCGCGGCAAAAACCTATACTGCGGGTAATCCTGCGGTCAAGCGGCCCCTCATCGCCTCTTACCGGATCCGCCGGGTCATCGCCGCCCCCCAGCACGATTCCCTCATCTTTGTGATTGAGACCCGGAAGCAGACCGGCGAGGGCTACGACATCCACTATATGGTTGAGACCCTCCGAATCTAGGGAGGCGTTCATGAGATTTAACCGCAAATTTTTTCTCTTTGATTGAAGCGCCGGGCAGGGTAAATCCATATATAGGGTGGAGGTTTTGATGAAATACTTGCTCTATTGTTTTCAGGTCTGGTTCCTCGGTCTGGTTCTGTTTGCGGCTGCGGCCTGCACTACCGAATCAGCGATCCAGCAGGTCCTGGGTATCAGCGCGGAAACGCCGGTGTTCCTGGCCTGCCGTCCGGTTTCCCCACGGGAAATAAGTTTTCTGTTTTCCAGGGCTGTTAGGGTGGACAGCCTCAGATTCTCGGTCCCCGCAGAGATTGCGTCCATCAGTTCCGGTGAGACGGTACGGGTAAACCTGACCGAACCCCTGGAGCCGGGGGCCCGGGTCACGGCGGATATCCTGGTGGCCGATGAGGAGGGAAATACCCTGAACGTGCTGGTCTCCTTTATGGCCCGGAACGACAACATGCCGAAGCTCATGATCACCGAGGTCCGCACGGAGTATTCCAAGCCCCGGGTAGAGTTCGTGGAATTCTACACCCTGACACCGGGGAACCTGGGCGCCCTGAGGCTCTTCGCGGAGGGAAACGGCGCGTCCTCGCCGCTCTACGAATTCCCGCCGGTCTCCGTAAACGCAGGGGAATACATTGTGGTGCATCTACGGAGCCTCTACGAGGAGGCGGTAGACGAGACCGGCAAGGATCTGGCCGCCACCCCGCCCAGCAAGGAGAACGAGGCCCTGGCAAGCGCCCGGGACTTCTGGATTCCCGGGGCCAAGAAGCAGCTCAAGAAGGAGGCCGGGGCGGTCTACTTCCTGAATCAGGACGACGAGGTACTGGATGCCCTGCTCTTTAGCGGATCCGGCGGGGATTGGCCCGAAAAGATGGTTGCCGTCGTGCAATTCCTGGCCGATAAGGCTGCGTGGACTGGTACACCCTTATCAAGCCAGGGAACCACGGCCACCCGGTCCCTCTGCCGCCGCGAGGACCAGCGCGACAGCAATAGCGCCGGTGACTGGTACATCGCCGCCAGCAGCGGTTCCACTCCCGGCGCCCGGAACAACCCCAAGGTCTACGTGCCCAAATAGGATCCAGCCCCCTTGTATTCCCTCCGTTTCCGGAGTATAGTAGTCTAATCACAAACTTCAACGGAGGGGAATTTGATGAGTGAAGCTGTAACGCTGACCAGCGGCAATTTCCAGAGCGAGGTTCTGGAGTCCGGTATCCCGGTTTTGGTCGATTTCTGGGCCGAATGGTGCCGGCCCTGCAAGATGCTGGCCCCGGTCCTGGACCAGATTGCCGGGGAGTACCAGGACAAGATCAAGCTCTGCAAGGTCAATGTGGACGAGGAGAGCGGCCTGGCAAACCAGCACGATGTGGTGTCCATTCCCACGGTAGTGGTCTATCAGGGTGGTAAGATCGTCAACCGCCAGGTAGGGGCCCTCCCCAAGGCACAGATCGAAGCGCTCTTCCGCGACCTTATCGCCTAGCCGGGCCGTTTCCAGTGCACAGCCCTGAATTACTCGCCCCCGCCGGTTCCCCGGAAGCCCTTGACGCAGCTATTGCTGAGGGAGCCGATGCGGTCTATCTGGGCCTTAAAAGCTTTAACGCCCGGATGCGGAGCGCTAATTTTACCTATGCTCAGGCAGAGGGGGCCCTCCGCAGCATCCACCGTATGGGCCGTAAGCTCTATGTAACCGTCAACACGGTCTTTGAGGACCGGGAGGCTGACCGGATCTATCAGCTCCTCAAATACCTGGCCGCCCTGGGCCCCGACGGGCTTATCGTCCAGGATTTCGGGGTGTTGAAGATGGCCCGGGACTGTTTCCCAAGTCTCAAAATACACGCATCGACCCAGATGAACATCGCGTCGAGCCGGGGGGCCAATTTTCTGTCCAAACAGGGGTTAAGCCGGGTAGTGCTGGCCCGGGAACTTTCTCTGGAGGAACTCCGGGAGATCCGCTCCAGGACCAATATGGAGATGGAAATCTTTGTCCACGGGGCCCTCTGCATGAGCGCCTCGGGGCTCTGTCTCTTTTCGAGCTTTTTGGGTGGGAAATCCGCCAACCGGGGCATGTGTACCCAGGCCTGCCGCCGGCTCTACTATCCCCGAGAAGGCCAGGATGCCGAAGGTCCCGGGGGCTACTACTTTAGTCCCTCGGATTTACAGCTTCTGGAGGCGGTTCCAGTCCTGGCGGACCTGGGGATAAACGCCTTCAAGATTGAGGGCCGGATGAAGAGCGCCGAATACGTGGGGGCCGTGGTTGCCGCCTACCGCCGGGTTATCGACAGCCTGGACGGGGACCGGGAAGGGGCAATTCGGGAAGCTCAGGCGATCCTCCACCGGGACTTTGCCCGCAAGAAGACCCGCTTTCTCTTCGACGGGCAGGCCGGCGTGGATGGCCCCGCTATCCATGATTGGCTCGACCCGGAACAGGCCGGCGGTACCGGAATTCCCCTAGGGAGCGTCCAGAAGACCCGCTCCGGCGAAGCCGGGGGGAGGCTCGCCCTCATCGGCGCCGGGGACACGGTCCCTGCGGTGGGCGACACGGTCCGTTTCCACCGGGCCGATGATTCGGACCGCAGATCCCTCAAAATTAAGTCTCTGGAACCGGACCGGGCCGGCCTTTGGATACCCGCCCCGCCGGGGTTTGAGGCCGGGGATCCGGTCTACCTGATCCAGACCAAGGCTATGTCCCGCCGCTATCCCCCGGTAATCCCCCGGGAGCTTGGGGCCTTTCGCCGGGTTCCCGGCAGGGAGCGGGCCCCAGGCCTGGCTCCTGGCCCGGGGGCCGGGAAAGCTGCCCCGGTACCGGGCCGGGGGAGCCGCCGGGGAGAGGCCTTCCCGCCGGGTTTTTATGCGGCGGTCTCCCGGATAGAAGATCTCTATATCCTCCAGTCAATACGGCCCGCCAAGGCTATCCTGGGATATACTTCGAAGACCGGCCCCCGGCTCCTCGACAAGGGGCTCCCCTTTGGTCCAGGGGAAATGATCCTGGCCCTGGACCCCTGGTTCCCCGAAGATTCCGCAAAAGCCCTGGAAAGGGAACTCCCGGCGCTCCTGGAACGGGGCTATAGGCAGTTTATCGTGAATAATCCAGGGCAGATTTCCCTGTTTAAACCTGGGGAGGCGGCCTTGATTGCCGGCCCCTGGCTCTATACCTTTAACCGGTGGTCCTGGGAGTTTATCGCCTCCCAGGGCCTGGACTACACCGTCAGTCCCCTGGAAAACAACCGGCAGAACCTGGAACGGACGGTTCCCCTGGAGCGGCGGCGCGCTTGTTTTGTGCCCCTCTTTGCCTGGCCTCCGCTCTTCCGCATCCGCAGTAATCTTAAGGAGGCCTATAGTTTTACCTTTTTCCGGGACGGCCGGGAGGGGCGCTTCCGCCTGATTACCGGGGAAGACGGCAGCCGGGTGCTGCCTGAACGGCCCTTCTCCATCATCGACAAGGCTCCCTTCCTGGAACGGGCGGGGTTCCGCCGCTTTATTCTGGACTTTTCCGGCCCAGCCCTCAAAAAGCAGGACTACCGGGACATCGTGGAGGCCCTCAAGACGGGGGCCCGGCCAGGGGCCCGGCCAGAGGCCCAGCCCCTGCCGGATACGAGCCGCTTCAATTGGAAGGACGGATTCTATCACGAGGCGGAGGGGGGTCCTCAGGGGGGAGAACGCCGGTAGCAAAGTAGGCTTTCAGACCGGCTGAAGCCTTGCTTTCAGACCGGCTGAAACCTTGCTTTCAGACCGGCTGAAACTATGCTTTCAGGGTGGCTGAAACCATGCTTTCAGGGTGGCTGAAATCACGCTTTCAGACCGGCTGAAGGCGCCAGGGTCCTGGCGCCGGACCTTTCAGCTTGTAGTGTTTTTACCGTCCTATTCTTCCGATAAGTAAAGGGTATGTATACACGGGAAATCCAAGCGCCCCGGCCGTCGCCCATCGAGGCGGGAAGCCCCCTCCAGGGGACCTGGACCGAGGCCTTTAAGGAAGTCAACCTCATGGATATTCACCGGCCCTACGGCCTGGCCCTGCCCCGCTGGCTGGTGAATAACCGTATCCGGGAATGGCAGTCCTTTTCGGTGCAGGACGACCGGTTCTTTCTCCACGCCATCCTGCTCAACGTAAAGTTCCTGGGGGCGATTCAGGTGCTCTTCTACGATAAACAGACCGGGGAACGCATGAAGCTCCGGCGGCTCGTGGCTCCCAACCGCTTTCACCTGCCGCTGAGCCTTTCTAACGCATATATTGATGACCAGTCCGGGGGGTTTTCCTTTCGAATCCACGACTGGCTGGATGCCAGAACTATCCTCGTGGACCTGAATATTGAGGCAGGCCGCCGGGGCCAGCGTCCGCCTTTTACGGCCCAGCTCAGGTACATCCTGCCCCGGGAAGCGGTAACTCCCCTGGTGGTGAGCTTGCTCTTTTCCGGGCGGCGGTCCATGTACGCCTACAAGGCCGTTGCGGAGGTCCGGGGGGATATTGTGTACCGGGGAGATTGCGGTTCTCTGGACCCCCGCAAGACCGCCGGGCTCTTCTGTGATTACAAGGGCTTTTTTCCCTATCGGACCCGGGGCTCCTGGGTCAACGCGGCGGGTATTGACGGGGAGAACCGGCGCATCGGCTTTAGTCTGGCGGAAAATCAGACCAGGGAGAACCGCAGGAACAACGAGAACGCCCTCTGGGTGGACGGCAGCCTGACTCCCCTGCCGCCGGTACGGATCACCCAGCCGGAGGGGCTGGAATCGGAATGGGTCATTCAGGACCTGGAGGGCATGGTGGACCTCAGCTTTAAGCCCCAGGAATATGTCCGGGACAGCCTCAATCTGCTCCTGGCCCGGGCGGACTATCAATCAGCCCTGGGCTATTTTAACGGCATGTTGATAAATGCAAAGGGAGAACCGATTCCTATTCGTAACCTCTGGGGGCTCGGGGAATTGTTCTATTTACGGGTATAGGTATGGCTGAAGCAAACAAAGAAAAGGCGGTATATGCTCCCGGCGAGCTGAGCAAGGTCCGGCAGCGTCTGGGGCCGGTAGACGCCGAAGAGGCTGAGTGGATGGTCCGGTCCCTGGGGGGCGAGGTGGGGGTCGAACGGTCCGGGGACCCGGAGCCGCAAAAGGGCCGCTGGCAGAGCCGCCGGCAGAGCCACTACGCTCCCCTGGCCCGGGGGGCCGGTTCCTGGAAACCGCCCGCCCACCGTATAGAACTGGCCCCGGATCCGGCGGAGATTGCCCCGGAGGCAACGAAGCCCCGCAAGCCCCCAAGCCCCGAGGATAATCCTTCGGCGCCCCTCAAGGGGTCCTACCGTGAACGGGTCAGAATGGACCGTTACGCGCAAGACCCGGAATTCGGGATAAAGACCCGTCTACAGGCGCTCCGCTCGGCGTTTTCCTTCTTCGGGCCGGGGCCCGATTATGTGAGCCCCTCTTTTGTGACCCGCCGCCTGAGCGAATATTACCGGCAGATTGAGGAGCTGGTGTCCGCCACCCGGACGCTCTTCCCCCGGAACAATTTAGCGCGCTCCGAGGGGCTGAAAAGACTTTCCCCCTTCGCCTTCCGGATACTGGACACGATCCGCCGCTGGGATATAGAGCGGATAAACAGCGACATGGCCCGTCTCCAGGCCCGCCCCCGGAAGGTACTGCTTACCGATCTGGACAACCTGCTCCGGGCGGTCTACAAACCCCTTATCGTGCTGGAAAGACTGGACCAGGACGCCCACATTAAAGGGACCTACCAACTGCTCTACCGTGCGCTCTGTTCGGACAATCCCAACGAGCCCCGGGGATCCTACCAGGAACTGATCCGCAAGGCCCTGGCGGCCTTTGCCCTGGTCCGCAAAGATATCCGGTTTCAGCTCTATCCCCTGCTGCTCAAGCGCCTTTCGGATCGCTGGCTGCCCTGCCATGAGTTTTTCACGGCCCGGCGGAACCGTTTGATGGCCTTCCTGGGCCTGTCCCGGGACGATCAGATACAGCCCGAGGCCATCCTGGCGGCGGCAAAACCCGTGGCAGCCCTGGCGACCGCCCCGGGGGCCGCCCTGGGGACCGCCCTGGGGACAGCCCCGCCCGGAGATTCCGCCGCCGGAGCGGAGTTTTCGGAGCTTGACCAGGCTATGGCCGAGGAAGAAGAGCGGGCCCGGAAGGCTGCCGGGGAACAGGAGCGGCGGGCCCTGAACCGGAGCCTCGTGGTCCTGGAAAGCCTCTTCCCCCAGGCGGGCTGGGACCGGCCCGAGACCTGGCCCGATCTTTACCCCTATTTTCTGGATATCTTTAATCTGGACCGGAACTATGCCCTGATCGCCCCCAGGGATCCCCTCTTTCAGGCGATGATGCTGGTAACGGCGCTGGACGAGCTCTTTTTTGGGCTCCGTTCCGTGTCCTTTGAAGCCCAGGAGAATCTGCTGGCGCCCATCATCAACGACTGGCATTATCACATTGAAACGGGGCTGGAAAAGGAATACCTTTCCCGGCTTTCCGAATACTGTCGGATTCTGGAAAATTCCCCGGAAACCCGGAACTCCCCCTATGTCCGGCGGCTCTTAAGCGACCTGCGCTGGATTAAGAAGCTGTTCTTTTTCCCCTATTATCAGTTTGAACCCGCTTTCCCGGCGCCCTTTCGGAAGAAGGATGTCCATGCCCTCTATCCCGATGTCCGGCAGCTCCGCCTGCGCCTGACCACGGTGGCTGCGGGGATTGAGCAGGGGAAGCGGCAGGGCGGGGCCGCAGCGCAGGCCCATTGTGAGGGCATCCAGAATCCCTGGGAGCCCTACCGCTTCCAGATACCCAACCCGCTTTCCACCCGGCTGGACGCCCTGCTGGAAGGCCGGCCCAGGAACAACGCCGCCCTGATCTATTATACCCTGGCAATAACCGTGGCGCTAGATTATCTTCTGAACAGCAACGGGAGTTGGGCCTATACCGGGGAGGGGACGGACTTCCTGTTCCGCAGCGTCCGCGACGAGGGGACAACTCCCCTGACGGGGGTAGACGCCAAAATCGATGCCGCCCAACTCTTCCAGCAGTCCCTGAAAGCCCGGGCCGGCTCCTAACTCAGCCACTCCCGGTCGCCCCGGTCCCCGTTACCGAGACTCGGTAGCGGCCCCAGGTCTATGCTGTTTTTAAGTCGGCAAAACCTTTCTCCACCACGTCTTTGGCCCGGTATAATTCAAGCGCCCGCCGCTCTTGTCGCCTGGCTGCTTATCAGCACCAGCCACCCGGCGGTCTCAAGCGCCTTCAGGACAACATCATGCCGTATCTTTATGTCATATCAGGCCTTGCCTTTTTAATCCAGATAACGCTCGAATTCCCCTTTGAGCTTTTTGTTCCCGCCTTCCCTTTCCGCTCCCCGTTCTCCCATTCCCACGTTCACTACGGAATTTGCTTACTCCCGCTTCAGCCGTGCCAGAAACGCCCTGGTCCGTTCCTTTGCCGGGTTGTCTATCACTTTCGCTGCCGGACCTTCCTCGATAAAAGCGCCGCTATCCATGAACAGGACCCGGTCGGCGACTTCACGGGCAAAGGGGATTTCGTGGGTTACGATGACCATGGTCATGTTTTCCGCCGCCAGATCCCGGATAACCTTGAGGATTTCGCCGGTAAG